>CAXBKC010000517.1:0-2753 GCA_963975615.1 uncultured Oleiphilus sp. | reverse complement strand
CTCACTACGTTTATACCGTCGTTGATACTTGGCGTAAGCAAATAAACCAGTTTGTCGAAACAGGTAAGCTTCTGCCTGACGATTCTAATTTACACAAAGTCTTTAACCGCGATTTCACTAACTCGTTTTTGCAAGGTAACTTGACCAAAGACATGTTTATCGACAACCCTCGCGATTACAGTGTTCAGCACGCCGTCAAGAGTAGTAAGGCGATATCGATGGTGCAGATTCAAGATGTAAAAGATGAACTCTATGCCGATAGAAATGAACTCGGTGCAGAGCTAAGAGACAAAATAAAATATTTAAGCGCTGCAAAACTACCGCTTACAATTGAGTTTTCAGGTTCAATCAATACTCCACTAAGTATTATTGCCATTGTCGGTGATGATTCTGTGGGCAATGATAGTGAAGGGAAGAGCAGTGATGATGCAAAAGTCATCAGCATTGAATCAAGCTCTTTATTAGCTTTAGCCGGAAAGTCCGGCTTGGATGAAGAAACGCTCACTAAGCGCTTTAGAAGTTTTGATAATGCCGAATTCAAACTTAACGATTTTGTATTCACGAGTTACGATTCAGGCTTAAGCATTCCTTTTAAAGAGCTAACTGATCTGAAAAATAGATTAGCCTTTTTATTGAATGATTCGATTGAAGTCATTCCTGAGATCGAAATTCCTGCATTAGACAAGAGCAACAAAGCCTCTGGCAAACCGACCATGTCGATTTTGATTGCTGACGAAAAAGATTTTCATCTTTGTGATTTAACGGATGCAGATGTCTACTTTAAATTACCCGAAAGTTTTAAAAAGAACTGCACTAAATATATAGATCTTCTGCAAGCCAACCCAAGACTCATTCCATGGTTTCCAGCAGTATTAATTGGTAAAGACTATTTAGAAGCGGTTAAAATTCTTGAGCAAGTTCAGCCTAAACGCATCGTCAGTAATAATACGGGAATTGCCTATAAAGCTTATGAAATGGGCATAGAGTGGATCGCTGGACCATTCTTAAATACCACCAATTCTTATGCACTGCTGACACTGAAAGAAGAGCTTAATTGTGCCGGGGCCTTTATTTCCAACGAAATTAATCGTCTGCAAATAAGAAATATTGCGCGCCCAGATAACTTCAAACTTTACTACAGTATTTATCACCCGATTCTAATGATGACTAGTCGCCAGTGTTTCTTCCAACAAACAGTAGGCTGTAAAAAGCCAAGTATTGAAGATGGCTGCATGCTCAAGTGTGAAAAAGCGACCACCATTACCAATGTCAAAGGGATATCCTTTGCTATAGATAAACAAAAAGGTGGTTACCCGAGCATTTATAATGATGAGCAGTTTTTGAATCTAGATGTGGTGGATGATCTATCTGATTTATTCGATGAGTTCTTCATTGATTTAACAAATATCGGGGCGGGCTCAAAAGCTGAGCAAGATAAAGCCCAGCTGATCGAGCATTTCGAAAACTTATTACAAGGAAAAGACGAAGCGGCTATTCGATTGAACGAAATGATCAGTATTTCGACCAACGCGCAGTATCGTCAAGGCTTGTAATGTTACCTATCTTGTACTCGCTGCAGCATTGTCCTTATGCGATGCGCGCACGCTTGGGTTTGTTGATGGCGCGTCAGCAAGTGATGCTGCGTGCCGTGACCACGAAGAATAAACCTGTTGAGATGCTCGAAATTTCACCAAAGGGCACCATACCGGTACTTATGCTGCCCGACACTACCGTGATAGATGAAAGCCTGGATATTATGCTTTGGGCGCTTCAGCAGAATGATCCTGAAGACTTGCAGCACAAAGATCAGCCAGATGATTTACCCGCTATGCTTGAGCTGATTAGACGCAACGATAAAGACTTCAAACCGCAATTAGAAATCTACAAAAAATCCAAACGTTTCCATCTCGAAACTGAAATCGAAGAGCGCCAAAAGTGTGAAGTGTTTATTGCTGAACTTGAGCGGCGTCTTGCAAACAATAAATCATCAGCAGAAGGCTCAAAATCTGAGGCAGGAGATGGGTGTTTTATAGGCCAAAAGCCCGGTCTGATTGATTTCGCTTTGCTACCTTTTGTTCGTCAATTTTCGCGAGTAAATCGCGCTTGGTTTATAAACGCACCCTACCCAAATTTACGAGCATGGCTGGATAGGCATCAGCAAAGTCGGGTTTATTCAAAAGCCATGGCTAAGTATCCTTTATGGCTTGATAGCTATGATGAGTGTGTGCTTGGTGAAGCCTAGTTTGAGGTGAGATGAGGATTTATGGAGCTGATGGACGCTCTAAATAGTGGACTATCGGCTTAGTGCTATTAGCATATTTAAAAAGTGTAATCTTGCTGATCTATATGTCTTAGTAATCACTTATTCAGCAAACACCATTACTGGCCTAAAAATATACTATGCGCTCTAGCGAACAGAGCTAAACTGAATTGCACTATATTCTGATTAATCCTTAACTCGATTAAATGGATAAATGCATGAATATTCTTACCTACACCAGTCAGGCTAAGTGCTTGACTGCTTTTCTGCTGATCTTCTTGCTGGCCGGCTGTAATAGTAGTAATAACGATGCGCTAGCTAATACAAAATCTACCGTCGCACCTAGTGTCAATTTCACCTTCCCTGGTAATGCGATTACCGGAGTGTCGATCAAAAATAAAGTGACTGCGACATTCAGTGAGGAGATGGATGCAACCAGCATAGATATTGATAGCTTCACCTTAGCGTCCGCTGGACAGGCGAACGTAGTGGG
>CAXBKC010000516.1:0-2754 GCA_963975615.1 uncultured Oleiphilus sp. | reverse complement strand
CAATATCAGCATGACTAATAAGCTGGTCAGAGGTTCTGCCGTGAACAGGAGAGATCGAAATACCAATGCTTGCGCTCATATAAATAGCTTCGTCACCTAAATGAAACGGTAAACTAAAACAATCAATGATAGATCTAGCAAACGTTTGAGCCATTTTAGAGTTTTGTTGTTTATCCATTACTGCAATAAACTCATCGCCACCGTGTCGAGAAAGTAAGCAAGCAGTTGGAAGTAGTGATTGTAAGCGACCTGTAATGGCTTTAAGCAATGCGTCGCCAACACCGTGCCCAAGAGAATCGTTTACATCCTTAAATCCATCGAGATCTATAAATAATACAACGGTTAAATATGAGCTATCTTTAGTGCTTAGAAGGGCTTCATCGAGTCTTGTAGCTAGTAAGCGTCTGTTTGGCAGTCCTGTCAGGAGATCGTGATAGGCTCTGTGCCTAGCTTCTTCTTCTTTTAGCTTTAGTTCGCTAATGTCACGAAAGCTCCATACCTGCCCAATAATCTTACCTTCTTTCTTTTGAGGATTAGAATATGCTTCAATCGTACGGCCAAAGCGGGTTCTGAATTCGCATATAGCTTGATGTTTTGGCTCAGAAAGAGAGAGTAGAACTTTAGCTGAAAATGAGTTGGGCGGTGGTATTAATAAATCGACTTTTGAGAGCAGTTCATCTAGGTTCGAAATTTCTTGCTCTTCAAGGTTGATATGAAACATACGGCTAAAATTAGGGTCATATAAACGAATATGACCTTCTAAATCTAAGACTAAAATAGCTTCATGGCTTGAAACTAGGCTAGCATGAAGTAGAGAGTTGGATTCCTTTAGTGCCAGTTTTGTTGCTTCTAGTTCGGAAATTTGTTTTTGAAGCTCTATATTTTGTCCATTTAATTCTTGCGAACTTAATTCAATTGACCTTTCTAGTATGGCCTTATCATCATCTGCTTGGCGATATGCTTGATCTACAGCCTCAATAAAATTATTTAATTCTAAAGACGGGGTGTCCGTAAAAAGAAATTTCTTGATTTGGCTTTGAGTCAGGCTATGGTAATGAGCTAATTTTTTCATCGTTTTGCTCTAGTTCAGGGTAGCCATGAAGTGTTGGTAATGAGTGTTTTTGTGGCCAACTTCGAAGTGGCATAAGTATTGGCAAACCTTCATTTACAGCCCTTTTCACTAAGTTAGATTATTTTGATGAGGAAATAAAAAATAATTTTATTTAAATCTAGTTCATAAAACTATCTTATGCTCTGAATTTAAGGTTTTTTTTATAGATGATTATCTGGATAAAGGCAGATTGCGGAAGTGGTAAAGACTGTAAGCAGTACTTTACCAAAAGTATTTTTTAGCAATTGTATTTGCGTGGGATAGCATGACACCTTCTTTTTCCAACTTTGATCGTTGCAGGCAATACATTGCGCTATCTTTAGTAAAGCTGATTTTACCTTGACTATTTATGACTCGGTGCCAGGGGATTTTGCTGTCATTTGGTAAGTTTTTTAGGGTGTAAGCAACAAAGCGGGCAAGGCCTGGAAAGCCTGCTTTTTTTGCTATGTCACCGTAGCTGCTAACTTTACCAGTAGGAATGCTCGCCAGTGTGGTTAAAATAGCGTCTACTTTAGTGTGTTTGTCTGGAGCAGAAGAGGCCATTATTTAAATTCGAAGTCCACCGTCCACTTCTATCACTCGGCCAGTTAAATAGTCATTCTCAAAAATATGAACAACACTTTGTTCAATGTGAGTTGGTAGACCTGCTTTTCCTAAAGGAATAACTTTCTTCATGTGCTCTTGTGCTTCAGGTTTCATGCTGGCGGTCATTTCTGTTTCCATAAAGCCAGGTGCAATAGACATAGAGCGAATGCCGTAGCGAGAAAGTTCTTTCGCCCATGTTGTGCTAAGAGCAACAACACCTGCTTTTGCTGCGCTGTAGTTACTTTGCCCGATATTGCCTGCTTTAGCGATACTGGAAATGTTGATGATACAGCCAGGTCTTTTGGTTTCAATCATTTTAATAGCGGCTTCTCGGCCACATAAAAATACACCCGTTAAGTTTACATCGATAACCGATTGCCACTGTTGAAGTGAGAGCTTGCCGACGACTTTTCCGTCTTTTACTTTTGTTAATAAGCCATCGCGTAATATTCCGGCATTATTGATTAAGCCATCTAGTTGTCCAAAATCTATAACAATTTGTTTGAATGTGGTCTCTACATCGTCCTCTTTGGCAACGTTGCAGACATAAGCTTTGGCTTTGACGCCAAGTTGTTTGCAGGTTTTTTCAGTTTCTGAAAGTTTCTCGAGGTTCATATCTATAAGAGCAATATTCGCACCTTTCTTTGCAAGGCTTAATGCCATTGCTGCACCTAGACCTTGTGCCGCGCCTGTAATTGCAATAACCGTATCTTGAATTTTCATTATTAGCCTACATAAATAGAAAGATGTATACAGAGAACCAACTGAATAGGTCCGTGTTCATGCGAGAAAGCAAATAATACAGACTTTGACATTCCTCTGGTAGTCAGGTTCTTGATGTAAGGGGTCTTTCTTTGATCCATTTGTTGTTAATCTAGGTGTTCTAGATAACTTATTTGAATAAATAAATTGAGACAGTTATGCCTATTTTATTTTTAATTTTTATCCTTGTTCCCGTTGTTGAAATGTATATTTTGATCAAAGTGGGCGCGATAATTGGCGGTTTATATACAATTGGTTTGGTGCTACTAACAGCCGTGATTGGTGTTTCTTTATTA
>CAXBKC010000515.1:0-2766 GCA_963975615.1 uncultured Oleiphilus sp. | reverse complement strand
GAGACTTTAAGTAAGGCTAATATTGCTCAAAAGAACACCTCAGACCGCCAACAAACGGCACAATATTTTCTAGAACAAACAGGAATACTCGACCCGCTAACAAAACAGAAAACACCAAAAGGTGAACTTGCTATTCAGGCTCTTTTTTCTGAGCACAAGCAAAATTTGGATTCCGATTTCTGGCAAAAGCAAATAGAAAAACACACCACGAATACGGCTTTTTCACATCGAGATTATAAGGGCGTTGAAGTTATCGCTCGGACAATTTCTCAACTAAGTACCATCAAAGAAAATGATAAAAAGAATCGCCAGTTGATAGAAAAAAGCCTATCGCGTTTACAAGATGCTGTGTGTATTAGTGATTTATGCGGTGAGATTACCTTTTCCAATAACCGCTTTGAACTGTGGTTTCAACAAGAGAATAAGTCCGATAACTTACTCGACTCTTTAAAGAGCTTACAACTAAAATCCGGAATTACTTGGCCACAGGCACTATCTAAGCTATATCAGACAAACAAATTATTTACAGACGAAGCCACGCTCACAAATCGAAGCCATCAACAATTCTTATGTCAGGCAAGCCTTGTTAGCATAAATGCTGAACATGCAGACACTTTAATTCTGACCTTTACTGATATTACACAGTTGAAAGCGGCAGAAAATGCACGCGCCGAAGCCTTAAGCTTTTTATCGCATGATTTACGCTCACCAATGGTGTCAGTGCTGGCAATTCTTGATCGCCATCGTTCAGAAAGTTCAACTCAACTATCGAATGATTCGGTTCAACATATCGAGTCTCTGGTTAGGAAAAACCTAGACTACGCCGAAAGCTTTTTACAATTAAGCAAAGCCGATGCCTTGCTTGAAACCAATATGAGCCCTTGTGACCTTCACGCTGTGTTGGATGCCGCACAGGTTCAAGCGAACGCTCTGGCTTCGCCTAAATCAATCAAGGTGGTAACAGAACGCTGCGATGATGATGTTTGGGTCTTAGGGGATAGTAGTTTATTGGAACGCGCCTTAAACAATCTCATATCCAATGCTGTTAAATTTAGCCCTGAAGGCTCACAGATACGCCTAAGCCTTACTAAGCATGAGCAAGAAGCCCTACTATCTGTAGAGGATCAAGGCTCGGGGATCGACAAGCAAGATCAAGC
Source organism: uncultured Oleiphilus sp. (assembly GCA_963975615.1). Taxonomy (GTDB): domain Bacteria; phylum Pseudomonadota; class Gammaproteobacteria; order Pseudomonadales; family Oleiphilaceae; genus PZPK01. The sequence goes on along the minus strand of CAXBKC010000515.1, from coordinate 1,609 downwards.
GACTATATTCGATCGTTTCACACGTTTAGAAAGTACAGCAGGTACTGAGGGAGCGGGCTTAGGTTTGAACTTTGTTGCGACTGTAGCGAAAAAGCATTTAGGGGAAGTGAGCTTAAATAGTGAACTAACGCTTGGCTCTACATTTACACTTCATTTACCTGCTTTAAGTGAGCAGGAAATATTTGATATTTATGAGTAGATAAGTGCTTTAAGCTCACAAAAAATGGGCTGAGTAATCATATAAATCACTCAGCCCATTTAATTAAGCTATCTTTTTAAACTCTATTTCTTGATGCGATACGTACTCATCATAGGTCCCCTGAAAATCGATAATTTCTTGATCTTTAATCTCGATCACACGGGTCGCAAGTGATGACACAAACTCTCTATCGTGACTTACAAAGATCAGCGTACCATCAAACTTTTTCAGCGCTTCGTTTAAGGCTTCAATCGCTTCCATATCCATATGGTTGGTTGGCTCATCCATAATAAGCACATTGATATCCATCATCATTAACTTGGCAAACAACAAGCGGTTCTTTTCACCACCAGAGCAGACCTTTGCTTTCTTGTTGATATCATCTTCGGTAAACAGCATACGCCCTAACATTGCCCGTACCATCAAGTCGTTATGCTTAGCGGTTCGCCATTGTGACATCCAATCAAACAAGTTGAGGTCATTATCGAAATCGGATGTGCTATCTTGAGGACAGTAACCAAAGTTGGCGTTTTCTGCCCATTTAATCACACCTGTATTTGCTTGAAGGTCGTTAACCAAACAACGAAGGAAGGTTGATTTACCCGCCCCATTTTCACCAATAATCGCAAGTTTGGCACCAGCTTCTAGAATAATATTACCTTTAGAAAATAAGGTTTCATCTTCAAAACCATGTGCCAAGTCTTCAAGAATCAAAGCTTGTCGGTGCAACTTTTTATCTTGCTTAAAACTAATAGATGGGTTCATTCGGCACGACGTTTTTACTTCGTCCAGTTTGATCTTGTCCATTTTTTTAGCACGAGAGGTAGCCAGTTTTGCTTTAGATGCGTTGGCAGAAAAACGATTTACGAAAGCTTGAAGCTCGTCAATTTCGGCACTTTTCTTAGCATTTTCAGTATGTAGCTGTTCTTGAATCAAACTCGATGCCGCAACAAAGGCTTCATAGTTACCAGGGTAAATACGTAGTTCGCCGTAGTCGATATCAGCCATGTGTGTACACACAGAATTAAGAAAGTGCCTATCGTGCGAAATGATAATCATGGTCGACTTTCGTTGATTCAGGATATCGGCCAACCAGTTGATAGTGTGAATATCCAAGTTGTTGGTTGGTTCGTCTAAAAGCAGAATATCTGGGTTGGCGAACAGTGCTTGCGCAAGCAAAACTCGCAACTTCCAGCCCGGCGCCACTTGTGACATCAGACCAAAATGTAGCTCTTCTTCTATACCGGCAGCTAATAAAATCTCACCCGCTCTACTTTCAGCACTATAGCCGTCCATTTCAGCAAATTCAGTTTCCAGTTCAGCTACCTTCATACCGTCTTCTTCCGACATTTCAGGCAGGCTATAAATTCGGTCTCGCTCTTGCTTTACTTTCCATAAAGCCACATCACC
>CAXBKC010000514.1:0-2773 GCA_963975615.1 uncultured Oleiphilus sp. | reverse complement strand
CAACGGTCAATTGCAGAGCCCAGTCACACTGACGGCTTCCGAGGATGATACTCTGAAGCGATTGGGCAGTGACTTGGGAGGGTGTACAGCTGCACTCGAAGCAATGCGCGATAGTCTAGTAGTCCACGTTAATTCGGGCGGAAAGTATTTTTGGACCTTCAAACACTCGACGATTGGAGACGCATACTCTGTCATTCTTCGAGGCAGCCCTGAGTTGCTTGGGATTTATGTCCGCGGTAGCGATATCCAAAAGCTGATACGTCTGATAACTTGTGGCGACGTAGACATTGAAAGAGCAGTTGTGCTGACTAGTTCTATGTTTGAAATACTCATTAAGCGACTTATTACATATAAAACAAGCTCTGCCTACAAGACACAATGGATGTCAGGTTGGTGGGCCCGACGAGAACTGCTAAGTTTTTTCGTCGGACTATGCAACAAGCAGTTTCTTGAATTGTATCTCAGTGCTGACCCCAAATTAATTGATCATATCACTACCCCACGCCAAACTTATATTTTTCAGCAGAAGTCGACCTAGCTATTCGCTTGTTCAAACTAAACCTCTTGCCAGAAAACGGGCGTAAAACACTTGTAATTAAAGTCTCGAAATATGCCAAAAATGGTGAAGATGCTAGAGCTATAAGTGACCCTGAGCTTCGTTCACTAAATGATAAGGAGCTGAGAATACTAAGAGAAGCGATTCGTACTGAATTACTGCCGCGAATTGAGGAAGTGCGTTGTTTATACCAAGAAGAGCACGTTCCCGAAGAATACTCAGAATGGCACATCAGGCGTTTTACTCAACTGCTTTCAGGAATTGTTGATGAATATCCACGTAGTTTGCGTATTAGAAATATTATTTAAAAACAGCGCATGCTAGTTCAAGAATGGGTTGATAAAAACCCACCAGAGGAAGACAGATCGACTTCGCGAGATATCATAGTTGATGAACCGAATGTAAGTTATACGAGCAGTCGAAGCATTTTTGATGATATAAATGAGTGAACCTAAGTACCAAGTAGAAATTGCAAATTCTATCGTTTATCTCAAAAGTAACTACCTTGATGATTTAGAAAATGAATTAGCATTAACTTTAATCAAAGACGATTCAATCTGAACAACAATGAAAATAACTAGGTATATATTCGCCCTATTAAGAGCGGCAATAAAAAAGTGGTGACCCATGAAGGATTCGAACCTTCGACCTACGGCTTAGCTTACCACTACAGTTTTCACTGCCGCTTCAAATACAGTTCTCACTGTCACTTTAAAGTTTTGTGGTCTGGACTATCCCTTCACCATTGCTTACGCTTTAGGTGGATGCCGTCTAGTCTCTACACCTTCCTTAATTCCTTAAGGCTTGGCTCGGGATTGCCATCAGCATTACCTGAAAGGTTTCCCCGAATTTGACATCTTACATTCATAATCTTTCGAAAATGAAGCTCCTCTTTCATGACGATATACGTCAAGCTTAAAGGCCGTTGCTCTATCCGGCTGAGCTAATGGGTCTTAATATGTTTTATCTAATAGTTACCTGCCGTAAGTAACTGTTCTTTAGTATTAGGTAACGTTACCTACGCTCCAGACTTTGCTAACTCACTCACTCACCTAAAAGGTAACTATTTAGGGGGTTATTCATGCTCTATCCAACTGAGCTACGGGCGCATGGTTACAGTTAGATACTGCATCCTGTCTGGCTGAACAAGTTTACTTGTTCTGTTACTCACTGCAAGAGCAAATAACATTAATTTGGTCGGTGATAGAGGATTCGAACCTCTGACCCTCTCGTCCCAAACGAGATGCGCTACCGGGCTGCGCTAATCACCGAAAATCTTACGTTGTTTTCGAAACACATATTATCTATAAACAATAACGATGTTGTCCCGAGAACGGAGCGCATATTAACGAGTCACTTTGCTATCGTCAACGATTTTTTTAACCCTAAATGCTATATGTCGAATTTAACAGCAAAAATCGTGATTAGCATCATAGCGCGAATAGTTTATTCACTGTATTTTCCACGTCTAGCAAATGACACCCTTCAATACGCCTGCTAGAATAACGGCCGATCGACAATTGACTTCAACACCTGCGTCACTCAAAGGAAACTCTACAGCCATGACTGCTCAAATTATTGACGGTAAAGCCATTGCACAATCTATTCGCACCACACTAAAACAAAAAGTAACACAACGTAGACAAGCTGGATTTCGCGCGCCAGGACTTGCGGTTATTTTAGTGGGCAGTGATGCCGCATCTCAAGTCTATGTTGGCAGTAAACGTAAAGCTTGTGAGGAAGTCGGTTTTGAATCTCAATCTTTTGACCTTGACACCGAGACAACCGAAGCAGAGCTATTAGCGCTAATCGATGAGTGTAATGCCAATCCAAGCATTGATGGGATTTTAGTACAACTGCCTTTGCCCGCTCATATTGATGATTCAAAAGTCATTGAACGTATTCGCCCAGATAAAGATGTTGATGGTTTTCATCCCTATAATGTTGGCCGTTTAGCTCAACGCATCCCAGTGCTCCGCTCTTGTACGCCGATGGGTATTATGACGTTAATCAAATCAACCGGTATAGATACCTATGGTCTTGATGCTACTGTGGTAGGTGCGTCGAATATTGTTGGCCGCCCAATGACACTAGAATTATTATTAGCCGGTTGCACAACAACAACCTGTCATCGTTTTACCAAAAACTTAGAACAAAAAGTACGTCAAGCAGATTTATTAGTCGTTGCCGTTGGCAAACCTGGATTTATTCCTGGTG
>CAXBKC010000513.1:0-2776 GCA_963975615.1 uncultured Oleiphilus sp. | reverse complement strand
CGCAGTCCTGCCGTTCTTCTCATAAGTGCTTTCAGGCGTTTCTCCAGAACCTTTTTTACTGCTTAGGTTTTGCTTCAAGATGTTTTCACCTGTACTGTTTGAATTGTGCTTGAAGGCGTAAACAACGTTCGCAGTTTGCTCAGCCTTTGAAACTGAGGCTTCAACATACCTATCAAGCTTCGCAGCTTTTTCAAGTATTGATGCTATTCTAGGTATTCCTCTGTGGTGATCTATTCTATGCTTATCACCATAAATCATCCAAGCTACTTTTATACCTCTTGAATTGTGGGACTCTACTCTTGTATGACTGAAGTCTAATTTTTGATCCTCAATATTGCTCTCATTAGCTACGTAAAAAGCCACGTACTCACCAGCTGGCGTCATTTCGATTCCATGCTTAATAATGTTGCCCTCTATTTTTTCTTTTTCATCCAAAGGGCTCTGTACTTGTTGACCATCAATGACCTGTATATTCGGCCCGTATTTGTTGTATCTTATAATACATAAGCAATCACCAAAAAAAGCTGCTTTAAAGGCTTCGACGGCTTTCTTATGTAGGTAATCTCTCTTAGTGAAGTCACTGTATTCTGAACCTGCATATAGAGCAAACAATGGCTCAACATTTTTTTTAAAACCATCCAAGTCATTGTCATAACCACATATTTTTAAAACCACTTTGCTAGGTTCAGCCTGCATTTTTAATCCAGATCCTATAACCCATTTAAAGAATTTTCCTGTAATGATTTTTATGACATCAGTTTTTAATTGCATATCATAAGCCCGGAGCCTAAGCTTTAAATAATCAGGCGTGGTATTTTCAACTGCACCTAACTCTCCAGGTGTTTTCTCACCATCCCAGATTGTGTCGACTATAGGATTATAAACCCTGTCACCTGAGTAGTAACTTTTCATCTGAGCTTCAGTCGATATATTGTCTTCTGGTGCTGCAGTTGTTTTTGATTTTTGCCAAAATTTCCAACTCATATTTAATATTTTAGTCTACCTCTTAGTATTGTAACGCTTCCGTCCCTCCTATTTATCCAAGCTTGCAGAATTCTCTCCAAACCCCTGATTCCCTCTGTAACTTCTTTCACGCTTCGATATAGGGTGTTTACCTTCATTTGCCCATCATCCAAGGTAAATGACATAGTACCTCCGTTATCAATAGCCTCTATAGATGTCACCAGCATTGAGTCTATCAAATTCTCAACGGCCAATATCCTGGCATCTAAACAGTTTTTTGACTGTATGTATTCTTTCACAGTATATTCAATCATCCAACAAATATACAATTTTTTTACTCACAAAAAAGCCCTTACTGTAAGTAAGGGCTTTTCCAATTTATTTTTGAAGCTCATCTAGCCTAACGGGGCCTCTGGTAGTCCACCGCTTGAATTTTGTATTTTTCTAACATTCTTTGAAACATTATTATTGATGTCAATTGCCCTATACCGTATCAAGTCCAATTGGGGCTCTTGCCATATACATGCAGTGGTATTGGTTTTCTTTTCAAAGAGGGCGTTTTTGTTAAAGATTTGATCCTCCAGGTCCAATATTGCTAAACAACTAAAGTCAAAGACTTCAATTACTTGAGCGTTCAGCGTGACCGCTTCAGCTGCAATGTTAAATTCAATTGCCTGCTCAGACTTAACTTCATCTGGAACTTGGGCTTTAATCGTAAAAATTAGCATCAAGAATGCCAATAGTAAGAATTTGCTTTTCATCTACTATAGATTTAAATGGTTATTTATTTGCCGCAATGTAATACAAAAAAGTCAATAAAAAAAAGCGCCGAACTAAAAATAGCTTGGCGCTTGAAAAAAATCAAAAGTAAGGAATTGGCGTTTGTAGAATACAAAACTATGAAAAAATAAATTAACTCGCTAGTATTATATCTACAAAGGTAGCCCATGTTAAGCCCTTGTATCTTGTAGGCTCTGTTCTCTTTATTAAATCTATGAAGATGTACTTGGCTGAATTATTATAGACCCGAACATCCCAGAAGTGGTTTTCAACGCTGGTGTTTTTCTTATCCCATTTGAAACCTACGCTTTCTCCGTTCTCAACTTTCTCCTTTCTTGTTTCAGATTCATAATGTTTAAAGAATCCTTTCAACTTGTATTTACCTTCAGATTGCTCAGGAAAGTTCATAAATCCAGACTCCTGACCCCCACTATCAGTCAACCTTAATTTCATGTTATTTGCCAGCTCATCTTTCAATTGCTCAACATCAAGTAGGTATAGATTTGAAACATTTGGTGATTTTTTAACAGGGGCGACATCCTTTGTGTTTCGTCTAAAATTTTGCTCAGGAACTCCTTTAATCCCAAAAACCCAATTATCTGGGGTGTGAGCTTTACGAATAAACTCATAAGCCTGCTTCGTGAAGTGACCTGTATCAATCAAGCTTAATTTCACGTTATAGACGTCGCCACTTTCACTAGGTATATCAGCTTTTATTACACTATCAAGATCAGGCCAAACAGAATTTTTGAAACCATGCATATAGGTGAATCGATTCCTTGATGAATCATTGTCTTTCTCTTTTTTAGTCATAGTTCTTGAACGCTTAAAAGTTCCACAACTTCCATGGTTAATTGAGTACGACGCCCCGTTCGCTGCATGTGCCACTATCTCCCAATCTATTCTAACGTCCTCGATCTCACTACTCATTATCCCACCTAAATCCGCTGCAAGAGTTATCAATACGATTTGACCATTACCATCTTCCTCACTTGTCTCGTCAGGAATGTAGCCTATCGAGTAGTCTCTGATG
>CAXBKC010000512.1:0-2790 GCA_963975615.1 uncultured Oleiphilus sp. | reverse complement strand
CCGTTAAATTTTGATACATCTGAAGTACCTAATTTGATGAAGTCCTTATTGGATGACAATGAGTTCGTTCTATATGCTGATGCTGTTGATGATCATTATGAGGAAGTTGAAAACGTAAGAGAACGTTTAAAATTCATATCTTTTATAGATAGTGACGTTATCTCTATACAACACGAAAGTGAAGATGATGACGACTTTAGTAATGAAATTATCAACGAATTAACCGAGGATAATTAGTTTAATCTATCGGCTATTATTGGCACAGAGCAGACCTTTCGAGGCTGATTTTTAGTATAAAATCGACCGCAATGTGGCATAAGTGATCGTACAGAGACAACATTTCACTGGCAGGAATAGAGCTTACAGGAGTCATAGCTGTTATAGCATCAACAAGCCCAATTGAACATCACCGTGACTGGCTCCTGCGTCACCATTGCCGACATACGTCAAATACTAAAAACGACTTAGAAGAACGGCTTTTTAACCATTGCACCCACCGATTGAACTCAAGCGAAAAAGTAGACATTCGAATGCGCTTTCTAGCGAATGATCATAAGTTACTACTTATAAGATAATAACTTCTAATAGGTAATCGTTTAAAATTCGTACATCAATGTATTCTACAATTTAATTGGAGGGTATCAATAGTTTTTTGTAAGTCACCAACAAAAACACTTGCACAATTGCGCTTTCGTGTATACATTGAGTTTGCTTAATTGATTTCATCAAAATGTTAGTTGAATGAAAATTTTGTGATGTAACAAAAATATACTTAAAGATTTGTCTATTAGAGTCAATGAGGAAAACAAAAAATGAAAATTAATAAATTATTTTACTCCAAACAGACTATCAATATACAAGTTTAGTATTTTTAATTTCAATTGCATGGAGTGTTTATAGACTTGATTTGGTTATCGCTTCGATATGATTTCTATGAGGGTACTAGGATATTTGCATGTTTACAATAATTCATCTTAACCCTAAATATAGAAAAAGCTGTGTCATGCTCCCCACACTATGTAGTTAGGAACTAACAACTCAAAAAATAAGCGATAGTTTTACCGCTGTAAGTTGGCTTACAGCGTGTTAGAAAACTTTACGACCCAAATGACTTTTTTATATATGCTCTGTCTAATTTTGACTGCTAATTAATAATTGTCTGCTCTTAAGTTGCAGTTCAAAAAAGCTTTTTATAGGGTACGTTTAAATTCAACCATTTACAGCGAGGGATAATTACCTTTTTATTTTGAGTTGTTAAAATCCCAGAGAGAGTAATGGATATCAAAAAAACTAAGTTAAATGAAAATTATGATATTAATCGAAGAAAATTCTTATTTGGCGGTGCGACTCTAGCATCTGTTGCTGTGACTTCTGCATTATCATTTAAGTCTAAAGCTGAAACGCTATCTTTAGATATACCGCAGCATATGCAAACACCTGGTACGCAAAGTGCAGAGTATGGGGTGCCCTCAAAATATGAAGTCGATGTAAAGCGCAAGATGGAAAATTTTTATCAATCTGCCATTTTTACTGGCGGGTTAACACCTTTAGACAAGCTAAATGGGGTGATAACACCGAGTGGTTTACATTTCAGTATCCATCATAATGGCATTCCTGAAATAAGTTCAGAGAAGCATGAGTTACTGGTTCATGGTCATGTAGATAAGGCACTTAAATGGAGCGTGAATACACTCTTAAACTACCCTATGGTAAGTAAAATACAATTTCTTGAGTGTGCCGGAAATTCGGCAGCAAACGCGGTTGCTGATAGTCCAGTTGATGGATCTTGTACATCAATTCACGGGCAGGTTTCCTGTTCTGAGTGGACCGGAGTTCCTCTAAAGTACCTACTTGATGAGGTTGGAGTAAAGCCAAATGGAAAGTGGGTTATGTGCGAAGGGGCTGATGGCGGAAGCCATGTCAGGAATGTACCACTACAAAAATTGTATGATGATGCGATTATTGCGCTTTATCAAAATGGCGAGAGAGTTCGACCTGATCAAGGTTATCCGATGCGTCTTTTTTTACCTGGCTATGAGGGGAATATGAACGTTAAATGGATCCATAGAATGGAGATCTCTGATATACCTTCTCAAAGTAAGGATGAACAATCTTTATACGCTGAGTACACTCGAGATAATAAACTTCATCAATTTACTTTTCATATGGAAGTAAAATCCATTATTACAAAGCCATCAGGTCAGCAACAATTGCCAAATAAAGGCCTGTATGAAATTTCTGGATTAGCATGGTCTGGTCGAGGAAAAATTAAAATGGTCGAAATTTCCGTTGACGGAGGAAAAAATTGGCAAGTAGCAGAGCTTGAGGGTTTTACTATGGACAAGTCCTTCACTCGTTTTCGTATACCTTGGCAGTGGCGTGGCGAAAAATCTATTCTGATGAGTAGAGCTACTGATGAGTTTGGCAATAGACAGCCCACGCGTTCTGAATGGAAATCGAAGTTTTCCGATTTCACAATTAATCATTTCAATGCCATAAATGCTTGGGAAATTTCCAAAAACGGTAAAGTGAGTAATACTTATGTTTAGAATATGTATTTTTCTAATGATAACAATGACTTTTATGCTGAAAAGCTTCGCAGTTGAGAACATTAAAATTGTTACCGATGGTGGCCAGCCTATCTCCGAAAAAGAGCTATCAAAATGGCAGTATACGATATACCCAGATGGCAGGAATTTGCCTGAAGGAGAAGGCACTGCTCTTCAAGGAAAAGCAATTTATAATGCTCAGTGCATGGCGTGTCATGGTGAGTCTGGTAATAATGGAATT
>CAXBKC010000511.1:0-2816 GCA_963975615.1 uncultured Oleiphilus sp. | reverse complement strand
TGTCCTTGATGAAGTTATTATCTCTTATTTGAGAGTTTTTCAACAGTATCCGGACTTCACAGGCACAAGAGTAAAACAGTCAGATTAGATTTCTTTCGAAGGTCAGCTTTTGGGCATCCTCGTGCCAAAACTTGCCGTTGAAGGTGCAATTTAGTTTTGGCCTAATCGTTATGAATTAGGGTGCTGGAAAACTAATGCTTTGCTTCTAAAGCGGCCTTTTTTGATATCAAAAACTATTGAAAGAGTAAAAATTCAAACTGTCAGCAGTGACCTAAATTGGAGCTCAAACACATCCTATCTATTGAATAGTTAGTTAGCCATATTACAATCAAACTTTGGCTCATTCCTTGCCGATTGCATCACTCCTATTAAAAAGGCATTAGGGTTATGAGCGAATAGAGAAAAAATACGTCTCTATAACAACTTATTGATGGCGGCCATATTTCCAGAGACTATATAGTCGATTGAGGTCTGAATAGTATTTCGCGGAGGATGGCTAGATATGCCAACGTTCAAGGTAAAAGGCAAACTTATCGACAATGGTAAGAATACCAATCGTCATTATTATGCTGTCGTTAAAGAACAGGTCTTAGATTACGCGAAGCGCGATGGAGTCGAGATTCTTGATATTTGTGAATTGCCACCTGAAAAACCAAGTACAAGCCAGATTGAAGACGCTAATGAATTAGGTATTAGAAATGCTAACGCCTACACAAAAGAACATTTGAGTAATTTGATTCGGCTGAAATCTAAAGGTGATCAGCCAGTATCTGACAAGCTTAGACAGGCCGGCTTAGGCTTTGGATTTCATTTTCCCAAGTACATGAGTGATAAAGCTGCTTATCGAGAAATATTTAAGCATTTGAAAGAGTGTCGGCCCCCTGAAGATTTAGTGGCGTTTTTTATTTCTCGCGTTGCGCTTCGTTTTTTAAAAGAAGGCAATGCCAGTGAGTATGATGATCCTCATCATCCTCTGTTCAAACTCTTGGCAGCAGAACTAGCATTAGATCAAAAACTGGTAAACAGCATTCGAGGTTATGAAAACTGGAATATTATTTTCTTTGGTTCTTATACGAATAGGCGAGGTACCTTGAAAAAAGGCGGCAGTATGAGGACTTACGCTTTTAAAAAGATAAAAGCGGTTCTTGACGAACAGATGGGCACAAACATAAATCAAGATAATTCGCCTATCCAGAATAATAGAATTGAAATGGAATTATCTGGCCCTAGCTCTGAACAGCCAAAGATCCAAAATAAGAAAGAAGGATCTGTTGATATTTGGCCGGCCATTGTGAGTATATTATTTGTTATAGCAATATTTTATTTTTTTCATTTTGAATGATGTTATTAAGATCCTTCGGAGTCAGACTCAATTGAAAATACTCTACGTCACTAGTGATTGTAATTTCTAAACTGGCTAAATTACCTTAGTTATATAAGTATATTGAGCCTTGAGATAAAATAAAAAAGGAATAACATAAAAATGAGCAGCAAAAAAGGAATAACATAAAAATGAGCAGCAAAAAAGGATACGATTTAATTGGTGATATTCACGGACATGCTAATGATCTAATCGAATTACTTAAAGAATTAGGCTATGAAGATTCTGAAGGCTATTTCAAGCATTTAGACCGGAAAGTCATATTTTTAGGTGACTTTATTGACCGAGGTATTAACCAAAAGCGGGTGCTCGATATTGTAATGCCGATGGTTAAAGCCGGTTCCGCTCTTGCAGTTATGGGGAATCATGAATTCAACGCGCTTTCATTCCATACTAGAGATCCAAATAATCCTTCTGCTTGGTTGCGTGATCGAAATGACAAAAATATCAGCCAACACATTGCATTTCTGAATGACTATTGCTCTCCTAAAAATAAAAAAGCATTAGATGATGTGCTTTCCTTTTTTAAATCACTTCCATTATGGTTAGAATTAGATGGGATAAGAGTCATTCATGCGTGTTGGCGTGACGATATAATTGAATCGATCCACCCTATGCTAAATGCTGATAACAGCATGACAAATGAATTTTTTATAGCAGCAAATACAAAAAACTCTCTAGAGTACAATGCCATTGAAACGCTGCTGAAGGGGAGTGAGTTTAAGCTGCCTGACGGAATAAGTTTCTTTGATAAAGATGGGCATGAGCGTAATGAAGTTCGTGTTCGCTGGTGGTTAAATGAAGCCCAAGACCTGGGGGAGATAGCATTTGGTCGTTATGATAAACATATAACTGAAATATCCATAAATAAAGAAAACCTAATTGGGTACCAAGAAGACGCTCCACCCGTATTTATAGGACACTATTGGCTCAACGATAAACCTGAGCCGTTGGCAAATAATATAGCCTGTCTTGACTACTCAGTAGCTAAAAATGGCAGATTGGTTGCTTATCGTTGGAACGGTGAATTAAGTTTATCTAAAGATAATTTTGCTTACATCTAAACTGGAAAATATGAAAATAAGTCATCTGGAGTTTAAAAAACATAAATTTATATGTTAGTTCAGGTCTCAAATTTTTAAGATACGCCAGTTGCTTTTTAAAAAGAGTTTCTCGTAAAAAATGGTGTTATATATGTCTGATGAAGCAACAAACTTGCCCTATGAGTCTACTTCCGAAAACTTAAAGTATCCTCCCGCTGAAAAATGTATTTTCTGCAATAAAAAAATCGAGGAGATAGGCGGCTCACGAATAATTGCACAGAAATTAAGAGGAGTTATTTTATCTACAAAACCACAAAGTGGAGACAAAAAAGATACTCCTCGTCAATCTTATAAGTTAGATGATAAGACTGATCGCTATGTTGTGGTATGGG
>CAXBKC010000510.1:0-2835 GCA_963975615.1 uncultured Oleiphilus sp. | reverse complement strand
TCTTCAATATTTGTTTTAATTTTCGGCATGGCAAATTCAAGACCTTCAGCTTCACCTCTTGCCTTCAACACTTCTTTTTCAGTTCGAATCATTTCCATTTCAGAGACTACGCCAGCCGTTAAAAGTGGTCGTAAAATAGCGAGTTCTTTTTCTGCTAAAACCTGTTGTCGCTTAGCCTGACTCTGTTCAAATTTTGCCTTTTCTAAGGACTGAATTTCCTGCTTAATTTGCAAATCGATCAAACGATGTGAAGCCTCTAGCTGCGCCTTCAAATGGAAAAACAAACGACGTTGCTCTTCAATAATGTCTGGGGCTACTGTTTCCAGTTCACTCGAAAATGTAATACTTTCATCGTTAACAAGCGCTGACCGAAGCCGGGCAATATTTGCCTTAACTGACATGACTGTCTGCCTTCGCTCTTGAAACTTAGAATTGAACTGCGTGTCATCTAGCTTCAGAAGCACTTCACCCTTTTTAACTTGCTGCCCTTCTTCGACAAATAATTCTGATAGAATTCCACCCTCTAAATTCTGAACTAATTGCAACTGTTTGGATGGAATAACTTTACCCTGCCCTCTAACCAGCTCATCCACTTCTGCATAATAGGCCCAGACAATAAGCACCAAGATTAAAATTGACACTAAGTGCACTAAACGACGCGAGGTTAAAGTGAGCTCAGGAGTAGATTGTTTCATTTTTTCTCCTCAGCTCCCGACATACGAATCAAACCTCTTTTCAAAGCGTCCATAACCTTTTCTTTCGGACCATCTGCCACTATTTTACTTGCATCCATGACAATGATTCGATCAACCAATGAGAGCAAAGAAGATCTATGGGTGCTTAGTAATAAGGTTTTATCTTTGGTCAATACTTTAATATTCTGAATAACTTCTTGCTCGGTCTGGTTGTCCATGGCGGCACTCAACTCATCAAACAAGAAAATTGATGGCTGACCAATAATAGCTCGTGCGATGGCGACACTTTGTTTTTGACCTCCGGACAAGCCTTTACCCTGCTCACCAATCAACATATCAACACCCATAGGGTGAGACTGAACAAAATCATTCAATCCTGCAACTTGTATAGCACTGCTTAGCTCTTCAACAGACGCTGTGGGGTTTTTCAATAAAATATTTTCTCTTAAGCTACCTTTAAATAAAGAAATCTCTTGAGGCACATAGGCAATATGGGAACGCAATTTTGCAATATTCAAATGCTGAAGATCAATATCATCGATCAATACCTGCCCGTCACTTGGCTTAACAAAGCCCATTAGTAACTTTAAAAGGGTGCTTTTACCAGCGCCTATTTTCCCGATAATCGCAATTTTTTCGCCCGGCTGAATCGTTGCAGATATTTGACTCAGAATAGATCGCTGTTCGAGCGTATAAGATAAATTTCGTAATTCAATTTTACCGGAGTAAGCTTCTGTGTTGAGGTAATTGCGGTCTAGCTCGACATCTATCGCTTGAGAGCTTAGTTGATCAAGACTTTTAAGAGCGGCTCTAGCTTGATGGAATTGAGAGATCAGTGATGCCAATTGCACCATTGGTGAAAGAGCTCGACTAGAAAGTAGGACACAAGCAATCAAGGCTCCTAAACTGATGTGCTGCGCATTAATTTGGTAGACGCCCAAAATCAATACCGCAACAACGGTCAGTTGAATCACAAAAGTAGAAACCAAACCTATCGAATCGGCATAGCGGCGAGACTTTAAGCTTAAGTCAATCATGGATGACAGGCTTTTTTCCCACAGGGATAACTGACGAGATTCGGCATTAAATGCTTTGATTGTTTCCAAGGTACTCAGAGACTCAACAGCGATTGCGCTTTTTTCTGCTGCAGCGGTTTGTAAATCAACTGATAAGTGCTTTAAAGGAAAGTGCATCAGCAGACCATAAAAAAGCAGAATCAGCATAGCTATAAAAGGGGCAATCGCGACCACACCGCCAATATAAAAAATGATCAGTAAAAACAGCGTGGCAAAGGGTAAGTCGATCAATGCGACCATGGTTGATGCAGTAAAAAACTGCTTTATTGAATCAAAATCTTTTAACTGACTGGCCATTCCGCCAATAGAACCGCTTACACAATCCATGCGTGTCGCTATTATTCGTTCAAATAATTGCTTTGACAGCACGCTATCTAATTGAGCCGCAGAGCGGTCAATAAAGCTATGGCGCAAGAACTTAGTGCTTAAGTCAAATAGCAAAATAATAATGATACCACTGGCAAGTACCCATAATGTTTCAAAGGCTTGGTTTGGCACCACGCGATCATAAACATTCATCACAAAGAGTGGACTGGCTAAAGCAAATATATTAATTAATAAAGAGGCAAGTAAGCTATCACGGTATACATTACGTAAAGCATACATTTGCTGAAATAACCAAGAAGAAAACGTTGACAACAGATAACCCCATTAAACAAAATCAGTACGCTTAAATGCCGCTGACTTAACAAATTTAAATTAAAAATATCAGACGCGAATTGTCGCCTTTATCTGTAAGCTATAGATAAAGGTTTATAGTAAAGGCTTTTTATATTCATTTTTAACTATAGCAGTAATTAATCATTGGGCTTAATTTTTAAGCTACACTTTTATGAGCCACTACACTTCCGCACCAAGAGGTAAGACCCATGTTTTATCCTGTAGCCAGATTAAAAGAAATATTAAAGAAACCGAATATTATGCAATCTAAGTTAAATCATACCCTAATTATCTGTGCCTTATTCCTTGCACTAACGACGTTAACCATAAGCACTCAAGCAGGTGAACACCAAAGCCGGGACTTAACAACCGTATATAAAGTCGTTGGCGCAGATGGCAGCACT
>CAXBKC010000509.1:0-2853 GCA_963975615.1 uncultured Oleiphilus sp. | reverse complement strand
AAAACAAGAGTTAGTAGGTTTAATAGAGTATTACAAAAAAGGCATTATTCCTTTGGTAGTGCCGATGACCTTAGTACGCTTCTTTATGAAAAAGTATGAAGAGCATGAAGCGCTTTCTTTATTAAATTCTTACCCAATGGAGTTGGGTTTAGAAAATGGTATTTAAAACAGGAAATAGATTGTGAGTCAAAGTGGTTGTGCTACAAAATATAATCTTATGTGGTTTCGAAGCGATTTGCGGGTGTTCGATAATCCCGCTTTTTTTTCAGCTATATCACAGGGTCCAACGATTGCTATTTATATCGTAAGTGAAGGCCAGTGGAAGATTCACGGTATATCGCCTGCTAAGCGAGCATTAATCTTGAGACAGGTTCAAGCCCTGCATGATGAACTCGAAAAACTTCACGTGCCTTTAATTATTTTATCTGCAGATACTTTTAAGGTTATTCCTGATGTTCTTGGCTCGTTTGTGCAAGATTACCCAATTCAAAAAGTCTTCTTTAATCATGAATATGAAGTGAATGAGCAGGCTTGTTCTGAACACGTTCTAGCTCGATTGGATACAGTAGGAATTCTAAGTGCTGGCTATCACGATGCATGTTTGATTGAACCAGGCATTATTCGCAATAAACAAGGCCAGCCTTACAAAGTATATTCAGCTTTTAAGAAGGCTTATATTCAGAATTTTTCCTATCATGCCCGCAGCATTCTGAATCGTCCTGAAACACAACAGCCAGTAGACATTAGTTCTGATTTATCGAGCCTACCCACTAATTTTTCTGATTTTGAACAGCTATGGCCTGCCGGTGAAGATGAGGCGCATGATAGATTAAACCGCTTTTTGGATGATGATATAAAACATTATAATGCAAAGAGAGACTTCCCATCAGACGCGGCAACTAGTCAGTTATCACCGTATCTTGTGATAGGTGCAATCTCAACAACCCAGTGTATGCATGCGGCATTAAGTCTGAATCACGGTTCTTTAAGCGAAGGTCATCAAGGTATTTCAACTTGGATAAATGAGCTTATTTGGCGTGAATTTTATAAACATCTGATAGTGGACTTTCCTCAGCTATGTCGCTTTAAACCGTTCAAACCACAAACTGATCGCTTACCTTGGAAGCAAGATAGTGAACTTTTTGACGCCTGGAAAGAGGGGCGAACGGGCTTTCCTATTGTCGATGCTGCCATGCGGCAGTTAAAGCAAACAGCCTGGATGCATAATCGTTTAAGAATGGTCGTCGCGATGTTTCTTACCAAGCATCTATTTATCGATTGGCGTTTGGGTGAAGCGTACTTTATGTCTATGTTAGTCGATGGTGATTTAGCCGCTAATAACGGCGGCTGGCAGTGGAGTGCTTCTACTGGCGTTGATGCAGTACCGTATTTTCGGATTTTTAATCCAACCAGGCAGTCGCAACGTTTTGATCAAAGTGGTGATTTTATTCGCCAGTATTTGCCTGAATTAAGTAGCCTAGATAATAAAAGCATTCACATGCCCTCAGCACAGCAAGCAAAAGCCTTAGCTTATCCATTACCCATTGTGGATCACAGCTCGGCAGTGGCACAAACCAAGTGTTGGTTTAAACGCCTATCAGAACCTCAAGTAGGTGAGGATTTGTTTTTAGCAATAGATCAGGAAGCTGTATGAGTATGGAATCGAATAATCTTGGCCTTAGATTTTTTTATAACTTAATACGTTGGTTTGACTCCGAGGCTGAGGTTGAATCAACTGCTAGTAATAACCCACACCGTATTGGCTGGCTGCGTTGTACACCGTTTATCTTTATTCATGTGGCTTGTATTGCTGCTATATGGACAGGTTGGAGCGTTACTGCACTTGTAGCTTGCTTATTCTTCTTTTGGTTGAGGATGTTCGCAATTACTGCTTTTTATCACCGTCTTTTTTCACATCGTAGTTACAAGACTAATCGTTTTTGGCAGTTCTGTTTTGCTGTTCTTGGCAATACTTCTTGCCAGCGTGGGCCATTGTGGTGGGCTGCACATCATCGTAAACATCATAAATATTCTGATCAAGAAGCCGATCTACATTCGCCTATTCAACATAGTTTTTGGTTTAGTCATGTGGGTTGGTTTATGTCTGAAGCGGGCTTTAAAACCGATTATTCTGTGATTAAAGATTTAGCAAAATACCCAGAACTTCGTTTCTTAAATCGCTTCGATATTTTAGTTCCTGCTTTGTTTGCTGGCTTCATTTTTGGAATAGGCGAGTTAATGGCGGCTTACTGGCCGAGTTTAGAAACAAATGGCTGGCAAATGCTGGTATGGGGCTTCTTTATTTCTACCACACTTTTATTTCATGCGACCTTTACTATTAATTCTTTAGGCCATATCTGGGGAAGTCGTCGTTTCGAAACCAAAGACCATAGTCGCAACAACCCTTGGTTTGCTCTGCTGACATTGGGCGAAGGTTGGCATAATAATCACCATCGTTTTGCTGTATCGGCAAAGCAAGGATTTTACTGGTGGGAACTTGATATTACTTATTACTGTTTAAAATTACTTAGTTATTTTGGCATTGTCAGTGATCTGAATCCGGTACCAAAACGTATTCTAGAAGAAGGTAAAATAAAGCGTAACACTAAATAATTTTGTCTTGCCGAACTAAAAATGATCTCTTGAGTATTGTCTTATGCCGCTAACTAAACCTCAAAACGACACACAGAATTTGCTCTTGATTGAACACTTTAAAACGTTGTATCAGACAATGTGTGCACAAGACCTTCAAGAAGAATTGCTGATAGAAGTTTATGCTGAAGATCTCCTGTTTCAGGATAGTTTCCATAAAATAGAAAGTAGGGATGCCTTCTTACATTACTGTTCAGAATT
>CAXBKC010000508.1:0-2858 GCA_963975615.1 uncultured Oleiphilus sp. | reverse complement strand
AGATCGGCCTGACCGTGGACAGCCTCGGTTTTACCCAACACCCTGCCCTGCAGTAACCGCACAGCATCCAACCTAGGCCGAAGAACGGCTTCATCCCACTCAAAATGCGGCCAGTTGCGCTGTTCCCAGATATACATGAGCCGATTGCCCCGCCTATTCAGATCATATTATGAGCCGATTATGGTTTATATTCGGCTCAAGAGCTAGTCAGGGAGCTTGCTAGAACTCTTGTCTTTCTTGTCAAACAAACCTATATTCATATTTGTTACTTTTGAATATAGGAAACATGTCATGGCTACGACAAGCCTTAGCCTGGGGGAACACTGGGAAGTCTTTATCAGAAACGAAGTCACCAGCGGCCGCTACGGCTCCGCTAGTGAGGTTGTGCGGGATGCATTGCGCGCCATGGAGGAACGCAAAAGCAAATTAGAGGCACTACGTACTCATCTAGCCCAAGGCGCCGAGCAAGCTAGCGCCGGTGAATTCGTGGACGATTTCTCAATGGATGCATTAATCAACGATTTGGATAGAGAGACGTAATGCCTACGTTTCATATCACACCAAGGGCAAGAGACGATTTAAAAGATATCGGCCGCTATACGGAGTGGCAATGGGGCAAAAAACAACGAAATACTTATCTGAAGAGTTTTGAAAAGAGGTGTCACTAGCTGACAGAGAACCTCCAGCAGGGAAAGCATCGTTCGGATATTAACGAAGGCTACTTCAGATACTCCCAAGACCAGCTCGCCATCTTTTATCTGATTAGCAAGGAGTACATTAAGATCATCGGCAATCCTCATAAAGAGATGTATGACACCCGCTATTTCCTGCTTGATGACTCATCATAAATCTCCCTGTAATTTGTGAGCTGCCAACTACTGGCGCTGCTGCCTACAGATACACCGCTAGTGAAGGAAAACGGAAGCGAAATTCTTGCGTGAATACTAGTTTTCCGTCCAACGAATACCAACACTTCAGTTGAATACTTAACAACTTATTTAAAAGTAGTATTATTTTATTTACTTCATAAAATTAAAATCATAATAATATATTCTTTACTACATAATAAAAATTAGTAAAAAAAATGATGGATAACATTAAATAGCCAAGGCCGAAGAAAAACCAACAAACCGCTTGTGCGAACCAGTTGCTACCTAAATGATGGTCATAAACAAGCCAGAAAACAACATCCATGGACTCTTTTTCAAAAGTAAAATTTAGTGGCTCTCTGCCTATTGTAAGGGTAAAAACTTTTTCAATAGCATCTGAGCTAGCCGGATCAATTTTACACTTTATATTTCTTTTTAAAAGTTCCGCCTTATTTGACTCGACATTCGAAATAGACTCATTAATCTTGTGTATTTTAAACCCACTGTCCAAAAAATCGTTATAGCCATCTAATTTCTTTACAAAACTCGGGCAAAAAACGACATACACTAAATAACCAAGAAAGAACGCAATGGCACTAAAATACAGAAAATATAAAGTGAATGGAAAAATAACAACAGACTCGGGCAGCAAAAAAAAATCACCCGTCAAGTCCAAAAGTTTGGCAATCACAGGAACTAAAAAAATCCACATAGAAGATGAAACAATTAATTTACTATCAGCTAATTGCTTAAATACACACCAACTTTTCATGAGAAGAGGCTCTCTTTATTATTTTCAGCATCTACAACAGATTGCGTCTTTGACAACTCCTTATTAATCCAGCCAGTAAAGCTTGGTTCAACAAAATCAAAGAAATCTCCAACCTTACCTAAAGACTCTAAAACCTCTAGAAAACTACAATATACATAATCTCCTATTGACTTAGCACTATCACCTCCGAAAATCTTGTTCAGTGTCACTTCTAGTTGACTCTCGGAAAAG
Source organism: uncultured Oleiphilus sp. (assembly GCA_963975615.1). Lineage (GTDB taxonomy): Bacteria > Pseudomonadota > Gammaproteobacteria > Pseudomonadales > Oleiphilaceae > PZPK01. The sequence goes on along the minus strand of CAXBKC010000508.1, from coordinate 986 downwards.
ATTTTAACCTTTAGATATTCATCAGCCACGGATAAAAAGCTATTTTCATGCACAGGCCTGTTAGAGCCAAGCGCAATTCTCATAGCATAATCATCTATTGGGGGTGCCAAGACCCTGACATTTTTACCTCTAGATGAACCATGACGTCTTCTTAGCACTATAGCTGAAGAATAAACATCAAATACATTATCACTCTTAATTTTTCCGTTTTTGTTTAACATTTTTATTAAGCTGGGAATATAAAAATAGGTTAGAAATCTCATCTTATCAATATGGTATAAAAATCCAAGTTCACCTTCGTATTTTCGCCAATCACCCACCCTATTTAGATAAAACTTTTTAGCATTAGACTCAACTTGATTTTTTAAAAACAACGAACTGAAGTATTGAGTTATACTTTCATGTATAAACTCGTATTCGATACCATCTTTTTTTATCAAGCATGTAACATGTGTTAAATCATACAAATAATTTTCACGCTTCACCGACTTAAACTCAGAAATATTTAGCGCCTGGCGAATATAATCAACTATTTCTTGCTCCGAAAACACTCTTTTTTGATCTTTTCTTGAAACAAAACACAAAGCACTAAAAACTGTTTTAATCTCATCATCAGTGAGTCTGGTTCGAGATGGTCTGTTATAACTATCTTTCAATCCATCGTGTCTTGAAAGTATTACCGAAAACAAATCCTCGTAAAACCCTAAGCGAGTTTTTGGAATTTTAAGCCTTCTTTTATATACAAGAATAAACCAAGATATCATTAACGGAGTATCGAGAACACTAAAGTCAAACTCTTCAGACTCATTTACTTTAGTAATTATCTGTTGGGAAACATTAGAATCCGACAGTATTTTTTTAACAAACGGTGCAATATCACTTTTTCTGAAAAGATCTATTTCACACTTTTCGAAATTTGTATTATTAGATACGGTGATTTTCAACCCAGTTGTCCAAAAGGCTGCGCTTAAGCAGCCTGTTTATTA
>CAXBKC010000507.1:0-2879 GCA_963975615.1 uncultured Oleiphilus sp. | reverse complement strand
CCCGTTTTCAAGCAATAAGTTCAATTTGATGGAGTTCAGATAAAAGTACACGAAAACTGACTAAACTGAATGATCACTTTATAATTTAATTCCTTCATATTTGTGTGATTTAAATCGTCATGACTCAGGATAATTCAGATAGTAGCACTATTCATAGTGAATCAAATCAGCGTAGCTTGTCGCTTTCTCAAAAAGAAGGTTTTTTTTCTGCATTAATGACGGGTACGTTCGACCAATACGTTAATGCATTTGCTGTATTTCTTGGTGCGACTGCCGTTCAAATTGGTTGGCTTACAGCTTTGCCCCAAATTCTTGGTGGCTTGTTCCAACTTATAGCTGTTTGGTTTGGGCAGTGGGTTCATCGTCATTGGTTGATTGTTGTGAATGCAGGCTTGCAGACAATGATGCTAGGCGTGTTCGCCTTGTTTGCAATGCCAGAATTGTTAGACATGTCTTTTCACTGGTTGGTGGCGGTATTAAGTGTGTTTATCGTGTGCTCAAACATTATCATGCCGCATTGGCGTGCTTGGATGGGGCAGTTGGTGCCAGACGATATACGGGGTCAGTTTTTTGGTAAGCGTAATCGAATCGCGATGTTTACATCCTTTTTTAGCTTTGTCCTTGGCGGATTTTTACTGACCTTTATGGATGGCAAAGGGCTAACTGGTTACGGGTTTGTGCTGCTTTTTCTGGTAGCTATGTTGGGTCGTGGAGTATCCACTTTCCTATTAGCAAAGATGCATGATGATCATGCTCAACCAACTTTGGGGGAGCGTCATACGTTGATGCAATCCATGAAGCATTTATATTCTTTATGGGATGATCGTGATTTTCGACGATTCAGTTTTTTTATGGCTGGCATGAGCTGTTTTGTGTCACTTTCGGGGCCATTCTTTGCAGTGTATATGCTCAGAGATCTGGGTTTCAGCTATACCGAATTTACGCTAAGTACTGCGAGCTCGATACTTGCTCAATTTTTGATGTTGCCTTTTTGGGGAAAGGTCTGCGATCAAAAAGGTAATCGTTATGTGATGGCGGTGGGGGGTAGTATTATTCCTGTGTTGCCGGCAATGTGGTTATTATCAGATAGTTTTACGTATATTCTGATTCTTCAATTTATCGGTGGCATGGCATGGAGTGGTTTTACCCTTGCTAGCGCAAATTATCTTTATGATCAAAAGCCGCGCAATATTCACTTTGCTAGTTACTCCGCAATTCATTCTTCGTTAACTGCAATTGCCATATTCGTTGGTGCAGTAAGTGGTGGCTACATTATTCAATGGTTGCCCGAGTCAGCTTCGTTTGCAGGTTTGCATTTGCAGATAGAACGACCGGTTGCGATAATTTTTTTACTCTCTTCGTTATTGCGGCTTGCGATTGTTCTTTGGTATCTGCCAAAGGCGCCAGAGCTTCGGGTAAGTGAACGAGGACGTGTACGCGATCTGGCTTATCGTATTGTTCGATTTACACCAATGTCAGGCGTTGTTATTGATGTGATTAATAAGCGAAGACGAAATACAGATTAAGCAATTTATAGGATTTAAGGCAGTATGAAAAAATTATTACTAGCATCGGCGTCTATTCGGCGCAAAGAATTATTAGATCAAATCGGTGTTCAATATCAAAGTGCGCCTATGGATATTGATGAATCTGTTCAAGAAAATGAACAAGCAGCTGACTATGTAGAGCGCTTAGCTAGAGAAAAAGCACAGGCTGGCATTATGGCTAATCCCGACATGGTTGTGTTAGCTGCCGATACTACTGTCGTGGTTGCGGGCAATATACTCGGGAAACCAGATGACGAACAAGATGCACGGGATATGTTGGGGCAGTTGTCAGGTGGCATTCATCAAGTATTAACAGGTATTGCGGTGGCGAAAAGGGTTGATGGCGAGTTGAAAATTGCGTCTCAAGTTGTGCTCACAAACGTATTCTTCTCGGCCATTTCAGCGCAGCAGATCGAAAATTATATACAAACAGGCGAACCAATGGGGAAGGCTGGTGCATATGGCATTCAAGGTAAGGCTGCTTTATTTGTAGATCGAATTGAGGGTAGTTACAGCAATGTCGTTGGCTTACCATTGGCAGAGACAGGAAAGCTTTTAGAGCAATATAATGTACCTCTGTGGTAGTAATTATTCTAATGTTTTTCCTAGCCCTGTTTAGCACATAGCTCACATTCATTTGTCTAGTCATTCTGCCTTGACTTCATTAATATGCTCAAACGAATGTTGGCTTTTTTAGTGGGAGATCAAAAATGAATTGGGGTATTCGAATTGCAGTAATCCTTGTTATTTTGGGTGGTCTGGTTTGGTTGAACTGGGATCGATTCTCAGAAGAGAACAGAGATCATCCTACTCAAATGCTTGAGGGGGGTGTCGTTGAACAAGCTGAAAACCTGCCGTTCATCAGAGATACAGAGTCTGACCAGAAAGACCGTGACACATATAATAGGAACATGGCGGATACCGCTCCCATCGCCTCTAAATTGCCTGCCTTTGAGCTGCAGGCGTCGCCTGAATCATTGAATGATAGCGACACTCAAGTAAGATCAGTAACAGAAGAGCTTTCCCCAGAAGCAACAGAATGGCTAAAGCCGGATGAGCAACTTAGAAAATGGGCCTTACTAGTCGCCCAGGCAGCGGAAGGCAATACGCTTTACACAGGCCGGCCATTCACCTTCAAGTTAGCAGAGTTTGCTTTAGAAGAGCGTGGTGAACGCTATTTTGTCAGTACCCAAAATTTTGACCGCTATGGGGTAATCATCAATGTGTTGGCCAATTTGCCAGCGGATAAATTGGTGGCCTATTATCGTGACTGGTATCCACTATTAGAAGAGGCCTTTGGAGAGCTAGGCTTGCCTGGTAGTTTTGATGAAC
>CAXBKC010000506.1:0-2913 GCA_963975615.1 uncultured Oleiphilus sp. | reverse complement strand
GCCGTGATTCACGCAATGTGATAGTCGTTTGATTCACACGTATCAAACATAGAAAAAACACTGTTCGACAACAAGGAGGCGTCGGTTACGAAAGGTAATTTTTTGTTTCAGAAAAGTGCCATTACCGGGAAGGTAGAGGCACTTCGGTCATCGACTCAGCGCTGAAAACGGTTCATTAATTTTGCGTGCATTGCCGGTTATTGGTCTCGGCGAATCAACGAAGAGCACCGAATGGCATACAAAGTCACGGAGGATGCTTTGCTTATTGTACAGCTCCGCTATCACTACTGATTTAACGTCGCCAACATGGGTAAGCAAAGCGCGAAGCGATTTGGCTGGTTGTGCTAGGAAACTAGAGCTGCTAGTGCTGGTAGATAAGGGGCGACTACTGGCCCCAAAACCTGCATATGATCAGCTAGCGTGGACATAAAATTTTGATATTTAGACTTAAAACTATCAGAACCATAACACTCTTGCATTTCAATAACGCTGTTTTTTGCAGACTCATAAGCTGGTCCACCTCGTACGGACTCCAGTGCCGTTATTAGCTGGGAAAGCACCTCAGGAGAAGTTTCATTGTTAATAGCATTCTGCTCAACGTCACTACTGCCTGTTGCTACATTTTGTACGTTACCAGAAATATAGGTATTAAATATCTGATGAACTTTTTCTTGAGAAACTGGGTTGGAATTAACAGGGGCCTCTCCTGCATAGGGAGATTCTGCTTCAATTTCAAGCACGAAGTTCAAGATTCTATTTCTAACGGCATCCAGAGCTGAAACAATTCCAGCAATAGGTATAACCTTCCATGCCTGCATGCAGTTCATTCCTTCATATATATCTTGACCTACATAGGCCACCAAATCAGAATTCCAAGGCTCTTGTAATGTGCCACCACTTGCAGAATTTACCAAACTTTCCATAGATGCCACTCCCTGAGTTAGATAAGAGAGAGACAAGTTCTTCCGGAACTTTTCATCGATACACATTAAAGGAATACTGGCATTTCGCAGGCCTGATTGAAAAGGACCAGAAAAGTGTCCTTTAGAGTTTACTTGAAGAATTCGATAATTCGGAAGGTCATCAATATCATCATAGCCACTTAACTCACTCTCAACCCACTGCTTAAACTCTGGATTACCGAGACGAGCGGCTAAAACTTTACATTTTCTCAGCAAGGCTGCGAGTTCGGTATTTGAGTCTATTGCGGCATTCTGTATTTCTCTCAATAACGACATCCAGATTCCTCTAATTTTTCAGATTGTCTACGGCACTAATGCCGCTCAGAACGCGCGCCTACGGAGTAAAGATAAATCCGCAATGTAATAGACGTCGCCATGCCTTCACTTGTTATGTCCTTGCTATTGCAGGTAACTCCTTACCTTGCTCTTTAAGATATTCTTTCAGCTCATCAACTGCTCCCTCTTTTACTATACTCGGATTGCCAATCGACTTGATTGAGGCTATGAGAAATGCTAGTAAAAAAATCTTGTGCGCAGGCATATAATTAATCTTCTGCTCGGAATATTGATAAACACAAAATAAATAGGTTGACAAATAAGGAATGTCCTTCAACCATGCATGATTAATCACAACAAACTCTTCATCTGATAGAGAAAAATCAACACTTTTATTATCTGTAGACTTTAGATAAAACTTAGCCGCTGACACATAATTAGATATAAAAGTATTTGCGGGCTCCGTTTTTTCAGAGTACTTTCGAAATGAAGAAAAAATCTCCTCTGGATCAGTGCTTTCGATCAATACTTTCCACTCAGGCCCAGGCATCATTGAAGTAAAAAAATGCTCTGGACTAGTTATTTCTCCATCAGAGGATGATAAACGCTGAAGCGACATATCGATCATTGATTTAACTTGCTCGATAGCCGAAAATTGAGACATATTTTTAAGTTCTGAAGCTTGATTCTGAAGAGCTATACGCTGGAGTTTTAACTCCTCCCTCTGGATCGCTAATTCTTTAGCTTGCATTCTGTAACCAGCCACAAGCCAAAGCAAAGCTAATGAGCCTGCAAAACCTGCAATAAAGTCACCAAAGCTTGCGGCCTGTCCAATTTTTTCAGAGAAAACTAATATCAAAATTGCTGTTACAAGAATTAACCCTGTGGAGGTAATAAGCCAATTTTCTTTTCCCTTTTTTAGCCAAAATATGGAATTGTTTTTTAACGTGTCAAAATTCAACTCTGGGAACTCCTGATTAGATATAAAATTGATTCTACGCCCCACTGTAAAACCTCAATGAACGCAACGGTGCATTGCGGTTTTTCAGCCATCCAATAATTTGACTCTACCCCATTGATTCTTCTGATAGCAAAGCCAATTTTGACAGCCTAACCAATATCAATGTGCTTACATGATTCTGCAAGCCTACAACCAGCCCTTGCATCTCCCCCACCCGCCTCCTACACTCCGCTAACGAACAGCTTGACGGGGTGCCGGTGATATCCGGCTGAGATGGCGCAGGGTGAGCTTTTGGCTACCGAGCGCTGGTCCCGCTGAACCTGATCCGGCTAATGCGCTGCTTTATGAATGGCGGCGCGGGTACCGGCGTAGGGATCAAGCGATGGCCGCGGCGCACCTTTACGCCCCCCTTCCGTGCCACTCCCTCGATCTTTCTCGCCTGCCCTCCGGATCATTAACACCGGAGGCATCATGGGCTACCGCTTTACCGATCTCACCACCGCCTGCCAGCAAGATTGGCGCGCTTATATCGAGCACGATTTCGTGCGCCAGCTGGGCACCGCCACGCTGCCTGAGGCGTCGTTTCGCCACTACCTGAAACAGGATTACCTGTTTTTGATCCACTTCGCCCGCGCCTACGCGCTGGCCGCCTATAAAAGCCCCACCCTGGCGGATCTTCGCCAAGCCCATGAAGGCTTGAAAGCCATTGTGGAC
>CAXBKC010000505.1:0-2927 GCA_963975615.1 uncultured Oleiphilus sp. | reverse complement strand
AAAAAACACAACAGCAGTGGAGTATTCGCTTATGCCACTGGCCTTAGTGCAACGAGGCCACGTGCTTTATGTTATTGCTCAAGATATCACTGAAGGTGCAAATACCGCACAAATCAAACGATTTGCCATGCACCGTTTTCAAACGGTAACCCGCATTCACGAACAAGGGAACCGTCCGCAAAATTTTAATCTTCAACAATATTTACAAGATGGTGCAATGCAATTTGGCAATGGTGACAAACTCGCACTCAAAGCAAAAGTGACCGAAGAACTGGCCTTTATTTTGAACGAAAGCCCTATGTCAGATGACATGAAGATTATCCAATCAGAGGATGGTGCATATCAACTCAGTGCAACAGTCATTAATGGTTGGCAATTAAACTGGTGGCTAAGAGGGCAAGGGGCAAACATTGAGGTACTAGCGCCACAAGAGCTAAGGACTAGAATGCGCGACAATTTACGTAAAACGATGGAAATTTACGGGCCTTCATAAAATTAGTGATCTTAGTATTACCCCAAATACTCATTTGTATCTAATGTATGGTTAGATGCGGACATATCAGAAGTCCCTACATTTGTGTAAAAAATTAGGGCATAAAAGTGACTTAAGATATTCTTAACAAGGCTTATATTTTTATAAGTAAACAAGGAGATAGTTGATGGAAAATTATACTGCAAGCAATCCAATTAGAATTATTGTCGAAGATCAAGTTCTTCCTGTACTCACGTCATCAGCTATCGAAGCTTTTGATCATGAGCATAAAACGCCTAGAGGGAAAGCCTCTTCTGGGCTTGAAACATATGGATTACTTTGGGGTTACGTTATTCCCTCAAAAAGTGCAGATAGCGTGAGCAAAATTATTGTCACAACTGCGACAATTGAGACTTCTGCTGTTCGTCATCAGGATTGGGTCCAGCCAAATTTAGAAAGTGTTGAAGCAAAAAAAGAACTAATTGAACAGTATTGGCCCCACCTGGAATTAGTCGGTACCTTTCATTCACATCCTTATGAATCACTTAATGACGTAAAAGAAGTCAAAGGATGGCGAGCTTCTGAAGGAGATCGAGAACATTGGCCTCATATTCATGAGCAAATTGTTTCAAAACAACCGCTGATGGCTCACTTAATTTTTACTGTTACCGAGTTGAAAAAAAGCGGCTGGGCCTTTCCAACAGAAATTGAGGGCAAAGATCACAATGGACTATCTTTCACCGCAGGTAAAAAGAAACTTTGGTTAAACTCATATACCAGCGTTTGTATTAAACACGAAAGTGAAGACGGTGAAATTGAATCTAAGTTTACGATGCATGAAGGCCCTATAAAACTTGATGCTCCAGCATTATCCCGCCGTATGTTAGACAATAACTAATTTTCACTGACAGTTTAGTTTGACCTACTTTTATAGATGGTCCCAGTAAATAACATACTGGTATTGTGTCTTAGACTCAAAAATGAGCCAGAGCACAATACTTGTGTGTCATTTTATTAATGAGATAACCTGGTGAAGTGAGATTATGTGCAATCTCATATCAATATCCTTCATCAACATCAAACAATCTCAATGTTTACGCAAAATCACGCTTTTACATTTTTAAGTTCTGTATCTGTATGTAATCATTGGTGTTAACAAGGTTATGTGGCAAACTAAATATTATTGCCGTTTGCAATCGCGCTAGAAGGATCTAGATCTCGTATGAGTATCAATAAAGCCAAGCTTACCGAAACCGATATTATCTCTAAATACATCATGCCAGCTATCAAAAATGCTGGATGGGATGATATGTCGCAAATTCGCCAAGAGGTGAAATTGCGCGATGGTAAAGTCATTGTGCGTGGTCAATTGGGTGTGCGCAAAACGGTTAAGTCTGCTGATATCGTGCTGTATCACAAACCCAGTATGCCGCTGGCTGTTATCGAAGCTAAAGCAAACAAGCATGAAGTGGGTAAAGGCATGCAGCAAGGGCTAGATTATGCCCGTTTGCTTGAAGTTCCTTTTATTTTTGCCTCCAATGGCGATGGCTTTATCTTCCATGATAAAACCAAGCTAGGGACTAGCGAAGCGCACCAACTCGAAACAGAAATCCGCTTAGTAGACTTTCCATCACCACAAAAATTATGGACTAAGTACTGCGTGTGGAAAGGTTATACCCAAACCCAGTTACCGATTATCAATCAAGAATATCATGATGATGGCACGGGTAAGCACCCTCGTTATTATCAACTGCAAGCCATTAATAAAACCATTGAAGCCATTTCATCGGGTAAAGACCGCGTGTTACTTGTCATGGCGACCGGTACGGGTAAAACCTACACCGCATTTCAAATCATCTGGCGATTATGGAAGTCCCGCGCTAAAAAGCGCATCTTGTTTTTAGCCGACCGCAACATTTTGGTAGACCAAACTCGCATTAATGATTTTCAGCCCTTTGGCACTTCAATGACCAAAATCACTGGGCGCACGGTTGATCCTGCATTTGAAATTCATTTAGCCTTATACCAAGCATTAACCGGCCCAGAAGAAAGCCAAAAAGCCTTTAAACAAGTCGACCCAGACTTTTTCGACTTAATCATTATCGACGAGTGCCACCGTGGTAGCGCTTCAGAAGACAGCGCCTGGCGTGAAATTTTAGAATATTTCAGCAGCGCGGCCCAAGTTGGTCTTACAGCAACCCCTAAAGAGACAGACCAAGTATCAAACTCCGACTACTTTGGTGAGCCTGTCTATACCTATTCACTTAAAGAAGGCATTGAAGATGGTTTCTTAGCGCCCTATAAAGTGGTGCGAGTCGATATTGATGTCGATTTACAAGGTTGGCGACCAACAAAAGGCCAAATCGATAACAACGGTGAAGTGATAGAAGACAGAATTTATAATCAAAAAGACTTCGATCGCACTATGGTGATTGATGAGCGCACCCAATTGGTT
>CAXBKC010000504.1:0-2934 GCA_963975615.1 uncultured Oleiphilus sp. | reverse complement strand
GAAATATCTGAATGTAAACCAAAGCCAATACCACTAAGGCCAAAATTAGCGATTTCTTCATCAACAATTGCATTAAATCTGAAATCCCCATCAACGCCACCATAAGCTTCAGGTACGGTTGGGCACAAATAACCATTTTCGCCTGCTTTTTTCCAAAGCTCACGAGACACCTGGCCATCTTTTTCCCATTGTTCGTGATAAGGCACAGCTTGCTCTAAAAGAAATTTACGAAAGGAGTCACGAAACATTTCATGTTCTGATTCAAATACAGTACGTTTCAACATAATCATATTCTCTTATATTTATATATGAATTTTAGGCTAGTTATATAGCAAGCAAATAGCGTGAAAGACCCTCTTTTATAATAGGCCTTCCATGTATTAAGCGTTAATCTTTAAATATTAAGCCATCTTTCGCCATATTTTTTAGCAGTTGTGGAACCTCAAAACGCTTGCCAAATTTTTCAGCAAGAATTTCTGCTCTTTCAATAAACTGTTGTAAACCTGTTTGATTGATAAATTGCAAGATACCACCCGTCCAGACTGGATAGCCTATCCCCATAATTGAACCGATGTTGGCATCGCGAACACTGGTTAAGACTTTCTCATCAAAACAGCGAACTGTTTCTATGGCTTGGATATAAAGTAAGCGGTCTTTAATTTCCTGAAGGTCGATAACTTGATCGCTTTCCTTAAATTGTTCGTTAAGGCCTTCCCACAGATGCTTTTTGCCTTGTGCTGGATAAGAATAGAAACCACCGCCTGCTAATTTACCTGCGCGTCCTGCTTCTAACATTCGGTCTACAACAGGGTCTGCTGGATGCTCTTGATAGGTCAAACCTTCTGCTTGCATGTCTTTAATAGTTTGTTTTCTGATTTTTTCGACCAAAGACATACTGACTTCATCTGTTACCGCTAAGGGACCAACTGGGAAACCTGATAGAAAAGCTGCATTTTCAATTGCAGAAGGTGGAATCCCTTCTCCAACCATTGCAATACCTTCATTAGCAAAAGTACCAAACACTCGCGAGGTGTAAAATCCACGACTATCATTTACAACAATAGGGGTTTTACCTATTTGCAGAACGTAATCGTAGGCTTTTGCCAAAGTCTCTGGTGATGTTTTTGCACCACAAATAATTTCGACTAAAGGCATTTTATCGACCGGAGAAAAGAAATGTAGGCCAATAAAGTTTTCTGGCCTTTTAGAGGCTTCAGCTAAACCTGAAATAGGTAAAGTTGAAGTATTTGATGCGAAAACTGCGGTACTTTCCAGTTGTGCTTCAGCATCTTTGGTGACTGTAGCTTTTAGTGCCCTGTCTTCAAAGACAGCTTCTATAATAAGATCACAGCCTTTTAAGTCAGCGTAATCATCACTGGCTTTTATTAAGGCTAAAGTCGCATCTCGCTTATCTTTACTTAGATATTTTTTCTGTACTTTTTTATCTAAAAGTTTTTCAGAATACGCTTTGCCACGCTCTGCATTTTCTTTAGAAGTATCTTTAAGAACAACCTCTAAGCCTTTGTTTGCAGATGAATAAGCAATACCTGCACCCATCATGCCTGCACCCAAGATACCTACTTTTTTAACTTTAGTTGGCGCAATATTTTTTGGTCGTGCAGCGCCTGCTTTAATTTCATTTAACTGGAACCAGAATGTGCCGATCATATTCTTTGATACTTGTCCGCAGACTAATTCGACAAAATATCGACTTTCAATACGCATCGCTGACTCGATATCCACCTGAAGGCTTTCAACCATTACACTTAAGATTGACTCTGGCGCTGGCAAGGTACCTTTGGTTTTAGCACGCATCATAGCGGGGGCGATAGGTAACATTTTGGCTAAGCCTGGGTGAGAAGGTAAGCCGCCTGGTACTTTATAGCCTTTAACATCATAAGGTTGCTGGACTTTAGGATTGGCTTTAACCCAAGTGATCGCTGCTTCAATGAGCTCGGGTGCCGTTTCTACAATTTCATGTATTAAACCAGCAGATTTTCCCTCTTCCGGTTTAAATTGCTTACCTTCAGTTAAGTAAGGAAGCGCAGCTTGAAGCCCTAATAAACGTGACATTCTAACCACGCCACCGCCGCCAGGTAATAAACCAAGCGTGACTTCAGGCAAACCTAGAGTAACGCCTTTTGCTAAGCTAATTCGGTGGTGACAAGCTAATGCCATTTCCCAGCCGCCACCTAAAGCAGCACCATTGATACAAGCAACCACCGGCTTACCAACGGTTTCAAGTTCGCGCATAGCTACTTTAAGCGTATTAAGCATATCAAATAGCTGATCTGCGTTTTCCTTTGTTGTGGCAAATAAATCATCTAAACTGCCGCCAGCAAAAAAGGTTGATTTAGCTGAACGGACAATCACGCCGATATAATCTTCAGACCTTAGTTTTTCAACCGCGATAGCTAAATCTTTAGTAAATGCTGCATCCATTAAGTTTGCTGACGCATTAGGTCGATCTAGAATTAGATGAACAATATTGTTGTCATCTTTTTGATAATTGATTGTACTCATTGATCTTCTCCCCTTAAACGCGTTCGATAATTGTTGCGATACCCATGCCGCCACCGACACATAAAGTAGCGAGACCTCTGGATAAGTTTCTTGCTTCTAATTCATCCAGTAGCGTACCAAGAATCATCGCACCTGTAGCACCCAATGGATGGCCCATCGCAATCGAACCGCCATTAACATTAACTTTTTCTTCAGGGACGTTCATTTCTTCCATAAAACGCATAACAACTGAGGCAAAGGCTTCATTGACTTCGAATAAATCAATATCACTGACATCCATTCCTGCTACTTTTAGCGCTTTACGTGCCGCAGGTGCCGGACCAGTTAGCATAATTGTAGGATCTGTACCCACAACCGCCGTCGCTACAATTCGTGCGCGAGGCTTCATGCCGAATTTTTTACCTGCTGCCT
>CAXBKC010000503.1:0-2934 GCA_963975615.1 uncultured Oleiphilus sp. | reverse complement strand
CGTTTTACAGCAATTGACCACCTTGCTTCTGCAAAATTACATGTTGGCGACAACATTCAACTTCGTATCATTAAAACGCGAAGAAAAGAAAATAGAGCCTGCAAAACCCTAATAGCTTTAGTCAGCTTGATAGCCATCTTAGGTGCAACTCTTTTTTCTGCCGCTATTACAGGCAATGCATCATTATCTTTAGCACAAATAGTCATAGGCTCCTTCATTACCGCACTCAGCCTAACGATTCTTGCGCTTTATTTTAGTGGCCAAGATCAACACTTTTTGCATGACCTCAAAGAAACAAAGCGCGGCTACACTCAACTATTTTTAGCCGAACCAACTGCCTATAAAAAGTGGCAATCCTCTTTTCGTGACCCTGTTCAGCGCTTTAAAGTACAAGGCTCCAGATGCTGCGGCGCAACATTTTTTGGTAGCGCAATGCTCGTGTTAGGCTCCACTTTAAGCCCATATTTACTTAGCTCAGTCTAAAACACCGTTTCCTACAGACAAAAAACCTTCGCGCCTACCAGGCTAGCCAAAAATAGCCTATTTAAAGCCCAAAACTATAGCTTTTAAGCGATCCTTCCTGCTAATCTAACAGATGTTTTATTCATACATGCTAGCCTTATGCGTGTATGCAATTATCCCTATTTGTTGACTTGTAAGTTTGGAGTACCAAGGTGTTTTCATCGAACCAAAGATTATTTCCAAATACGCGACTTAGACGTATGCGTAGTCAGGACTTTTCTCGTCGCTTAATGCAAGAAAATACACTTACGGCAAACGATCTAATTTATCCCATGTTTGTTCTTGATGGCCTTAATAAGCGCGAAAGCATTTCCTCTATGCCTGGGATTGAACGGCTTAGCATTGACCTGCTGCTCAAAGAAGCAGAAGAATTATTAGCTTTAGGTATTCCTGCGGTCGCTCTATTTCCTGTAAGTCCAAAGCATGTAAAATCTCTTGATGCTAAAGAAGCATGGAACCCTGAAGGGCTTGCACAACGAGCTGTTCGCGCACTTAAAAAGAATTTCCCTGAACTAGGCATCATCACTGATGTTGCTCTCGATCCATTTACAACTCATGGGCAAGATGGAATTATTGACGAGTCTGGTTATGTATTAAATGACAATACCGTCAATGCATTAGTGAAACAGGCAATCTCTCATGCCGAAGCAGGTGCTGATATTGTTGCACCTTCAGATATGATGGATGGCCGAATACACGCTATTCGACAAGAGTTGGAGCTAGCCAAACATGTCAACACACGAATTTTAGCCTACTCTGCCAAATATGCATCAGCGTACTATGGTCCATTTAGAGATGCTGTTGGCTCTGCAGAAAACTTGGGCAAGGCTGATAAAAAAAGCTATCAGATGGACCCAGCAAACTCTGATGAAGCACTTCATGAGGTCGCCATTGATATTCAAGAAGGCGCTGATATGTTCATGATAAAACCCGGCATGCCTTATCTTGATATTGTTCATCGTATTAAGACTGAATTGAAAGTACCTACATTTGTATATCAGGTGAGTGGTGAATATGCGATGCATATGGCCGCCATTCAAAATGGCTGGCTGGATAAAGATAAAATTATTTTGGAATCATTACTTTGCATTAAACGCGCAGGTGCTGATGGCATTTTGACTTACTTCGCTAAAGACGCCGCTAAGTTATTAAAAAAACAATAAGAGACCTTCACACGATATGACGGACTTAGCTGTCATATCAATGACTCCATTAGATAAACACCATTATAGATAGGGCAAAAAACACGATGAGCAATCAAGCTGATAATAATGCAGCCGAAGATATTGTAGAGATTGATCTTAACCATCATCAATATTACTTTAATCGCGAGCTTAGCCACCTTCAATTTAATAAGCGTGTATTAAAGCAGACCTTAGATACCAACCACCCATTACTCAACCGCCTGTTATTTTGCTGTATCTTTAGTAGCAATATGGATGAGTTTTTTGAAATTCGCGTAGCTGGCATTCAAAATCAAATAAAGTATGGCAGAGAAACAATTGGGCCTGACGGACTAAGCCCTCAACAGACCTTAGACGCAATCAACACAACTGCTCACGAGTTGGTACAGGAACAATACGAGACCCTCAATGAGATTTTAATTCCAGCACTTGCTGAAGAAAACATCCACTTCCTAAGACGAAATGAGTGGAGTGAAGCTCAACAAGCATGGTTGGCAGATTATTTTGATAGAGAAGTTTTACCTATTATTAACCCGATAGGCTTAGACCCTTCTCACCCTTTTCCTAGGCTGGTCAATAAAAGCCTCAACTTTATTGCAGAGCTGGATGGAAAGGACGCCTTTGGCCGTGAAACTGGCCTGGCCATTATTCCAGCCCCGAGATCATTACCACGCCTAGTAAAATTGCCAGCAGATATTTCGAGCGGAGCGGAAGTTGTTTTCTTATCATCCATTATCCATGCACATGCAGACCAGTTATTTCCGGGCATGATTGTCCAAGGTTGCTATCAGTTCAGACTAACTCGAAATGCTGATTTTGAATTAGCGAATGATGAAATGGAAGATTTAGCCTCTGCGCTTAAAGGCGAGTTACTTTCACGTCGCTTTGGTGACGCGGTTCGTCTAGAACTTGCCGACAATTGCCCCGAAAACTTGATTTCGTTCCTATTAAAAGAATTCAAACTAACTGAACGCGACTTATATCAAGTTAATGGGCCAGTAAACCTTGCACGCATTATCGAATTGGCTGATTTAGTCGACCGACCCGATCTACTTTATCCTAGCTTTGCGCCGGGCACACCAAAAATACTTCGCAGTAAAAATCCCTTATTTACAATTATTCGCCAGAATGACATTTTACTGCATCACCCCTTCCAGAGTTATACGCCAGTTATCGACTTTTTAAGGCAGGCAGCAAAGGACCCAGATGTTGTTGCGATCAAACAAAC
>CAXBKC010000502.1:0-2935 GCA_963975615.1 uncultured Oleiphilus sp. | reverse complement strand
GCTAGCCTGACGTCCTGTCAGGCTCACGCTATTTTCTTCAACGGCCTCAAGTTCAGAGTTGAATTTATCCATTTATAGGTTACAGGCCCTAACTCATTTTTGGACAAAAATGAGTTAGGGCAACAATTCTAGTTAAGGCTGTACTTGACGTATTGAGATCTAGTTGGGCTTTCAATTAGGCCTGATACTATTTATCGCTTTACCGAATTTCAATATTTCTGAAAAAATCAAGTGAAGCCTAACGCTCAAAGCCGCGAGTGGCGAAGCTGTCCGATTGCCTTAGTTTGTCTGCGCGATGCCGCTAGGTGTTATAACTTTTTAATTTTTTCTAGAAATATATCATTATCTCTATAACCGTCTATGACGCTCCAACCAGCCATAACCTCATAAATGAAGCCTCCAATATATTTAACTTTATCCCCAGAATAAACGTCGAGGTTATTGAGGCGGTGCGGATGTTGGGAAAACCTAGTCAAAAACCTCAATACCTCATGGTCATTAGCTGAAGTATTATTCAGAGCAAATGTTACCTGTTCGGAAAACATATTTGTCTCTACCAATAAATCCTGTAGTAGACCATCATCGGACTCTAGGGCATTTAAAACGACATACCATTTTTCACTATTATCTCTAAAATATTCCCTGAATTTAAGCATCTCAGGGAGGTGAAGTTTCAGCTTCCAATCAGTGTTATAGCCACCGGCAATGGCACGTAAACAGATCTCAGTTACAGATTCTCTAAAATTTCGATATTGCCAGAGCAAGTGCTCAACAACGGCATCATGCCTTTTCTTTTCCTGAAGCTCAGCCCGACTCTCTGATACTGAGTTTAAAAAAATACCAATTGCAACAATTCCAAGCATTGCTTGTGTGCCAGTTAGTATCCGCCCTACATCAGTTATCGGTGAAATATCTCCGTAACCTAATGTCGTAATCGTAACGACACTGAAATATAGGCTCTCGACAAAACCAAGGGGTACTTTCCATAGTGAATCGGCAAGCCAGTATATGATTCCGAACATTGGAACCAGAGTTAAATAAAAAATACCGACTGTTCGAGGTGTTAATTTAATTTTCAATATTACTCCGTAAGAGTGCTAACGCCGCGTTAAGTAGCGAGCATCGACACCACCTAACCTAAATCATTGTTCCGTAGAACAAAAACCAACCATTAATTGAGAATACCAAGCGTTGGGAGCATGTCTTATACGCTTGTATGTTGTTTGTCTCACAAAAAATGCAGCAACAAACGACCAATAGAGTTAACTAAATCTCTACTATAAATAGCTAGCCATTTATTAGCGCCATGATCAAAGTGCGAATCACTAAAGCTGTTTCTAGATTTTGCTATTGCACTTGTAAGAGTAGTGATGCTTGTAACCATTTGTTCTGGGTAACTACCAACAGCTTTGAGTTTAGAGTCAATGTCATCACGAACCAGCTTGGAGAGTGGCATTAATTCCGTTATATGATTACTCATTGGGACATGCTTTTGTACATACGATTTATACAAACCTTCTAAACACGTGTACGATAAAGTCATAGCATTATCGTAGTTTGCTGTGTCTATTGCGTTATCAATTTTTGATAAGGTTACATTAAGTTTGTCAGAACTCCATTGATGATTAGGAATTGTTGCTTTAGGTACTGGGTTACCATTGCCGAACATATACGCTCGAAGATCTTGAGCTTCATCAGGGCAATGAGGTTCAATAATATCTATAAAAGCACGAAACGCTTCAAATCGAGTTGGCTCATCTAGACTATTGAGGATATCCCAATAAAAGTCACGTCGAGTAGTACTTTGTTTTAGCCTATTTCTTTCATCGATGTACAGTGAATACCCCGGTAAACCACGATCAAATTGCTGGACAACTTTAATGAATGCTGAACCACTTTGGTACGCAGGTGAACCAGACTTATCTAACATGTTAAACAAACGACTATAAGCAGATATCCACTGCATTAATACTTCCTCTTAAAACAATTAACGCACACTTAAGCCGTAAGCTAAGATGTTTAATGCCCTTTTATGGCCGTTTGAGCTTCGTTGATGGCTACTTGCAGTAGGCCAGCGAACTCTTTGATATCATCAATAGCCTGAGTAAAATCTTGAGCATTCAAACTGATCATATTTCCATCGACAGTTTTACCATTTCGATGGACAATATCGTGTCTTAGTTTAGTCACTTTAACGACCTTAGATATATCTATATCGAGTTTTGTGCCTAATACTTGTTCATACATTTCTATGTCGTGGTCAATAAATACTGGCCACTGACTTAGAGATGTTCTAACTTATTTCTGGACATTTTGAGTTAAATGTCTAACTCGAATTTGTGAGTTTCAGATTCAAATTTCTATGGGTAACGATTAAGCTAAGTGCTTGCTTTAGCCAGTTCCTGTGATCGAAGCGAACGATTTGAGCGCCTTTGTTATAAACCACTAACGCAGACTCCTCCAGAGACTGAATAGTTTTAGCATTAGCACTATTATGTAAAATGCAAGCGCAACTGAAACAATAGAAACCAAGAAATATGCCGTTTTAACAGCGTTATAGAGATTTATAGATGCTGCGCCATGGATTTTATAAGTAGACATTGCCTCAAGTGCAATTTTTACTGCATCAGGTAAAAATGTCAGGGCGATTAGTAATGCGAGAATACTTAAGGGTATTGCCTTGCTAATTAAAGCCATTTTGACCAACTGACAATCAGCAACGTTATCTTCCTTGTGTGGCTTTGGACAGATATTTAGCTTCTCGGTAAGTTCGGGATACCAAAGGCTATAAATGATGGCTATTACAGCCATCAAAAGGCTAGCCGCAGAAAGAAGGTCGCTCATGGCTGACTCGGTTGTACATTAAATTTCGTACAAAGACGATTATATGATGATGGTGCAATTTCATATATTGACACGCTACCTCTTTTCTTTG
>CAXBKC010000501.1:0-2950 GCA_963975615.1 uncultured Oleiphilus sp. | reverse complement strand
TGCTGCTGACCCAGAGTACTCACTTCTAATTCCTTCAAATAGTTCGCCAGGATTGACACCTGAATGCAGAACCAATCCTATAAATCCTGAGCCAATATAAATAAAGCCGGCAAAGCCCATTGCTAGGTTGCTTTCAATTGCCGAATATATAGCAGCCGCCAATGCCAAACCCCAGCTTGCACCTGCAACCGCCTTTACACCAAGCCATGACAGTACAACAGCTGCCACCAATAAAGAAATAACGATAGAGGATTTCCCATTACCCCCTAAGGCAAGTTCTGTAAATGAAGCAAATACAAGCAGAATGAGAACGAGCGATAGCAGTGAGTATATAGATTTACTCCATTTCAAAATCCCCCTTAAATACAGAGGTGAAATCAAACAAATAGCAAGTATCGTTGAAATCAAGTTTGGTTGAAATGTTAGAGAAGAGTCAAAAAATATTCCAGCAAATACTCCAGTATGAGTATAATTAAAAAACGACATAACACCCGATGCCAACAAAAACAACAAGGAAAGAAGTCGAAGGGTTTCATTATCTAATTCGTTATCGCTGGCAACCGCCTTTTTTAATCCTTCTAACATTTTATGCTCCTGATTAATAAAATACGCTTTAAATAGCGTTGTGTTTTCGCGTCTACAAGTTTTATTTGTAAGTTACAAATACTAATTCGATGCGCTCTATATTGATATAGGAAGAATGCCTATTTTAAGCCTTACAGCATTTTCTAAGCAGAGCTAATGCGCATTGGTAACATTGTAGTGCTGGATGGACGAACGCAGCTTAGAGTATAGCTGTAAGGTGCTTAATCGACGTTAGAGCGGGTGTGGAGAGTGGTGCCTATAGATCGAGGTAGATGCCAGACTGGCCATGTATGCGAATAACCTAATGTGATAAAATACACCTGACAGATTTATCAAAGGTATATCAACATGGCATCACATGGCGGTAATAGAGAAGGTTCGGGTAGGCCCGCAGGAGCTGGTAATAAGGCAACCTCAGAGCTTAAGTTGAACCTGTCAGAGTTGGCTCGTGAATACACCCAAGATGCCTTAAATGCGCTTGTAGAAGTCATGCAATCAAGCCAGAGTGATTCAGCTAGAATTGCTGCGGCTACTGCGATACTTGATCGGGGATATGGCAGGCCAACGAAAACCACATCGCTTGAAGTTAACGCGCCTTTTGTTCCTACGAAAATACAGCTGGTGGCATATACTGGTGAGGCTTAAATTAGCAGTGAGCTTTGATAGCTGAGCTAAACTGTTGTCTCAATAAGATGGGTAATAAAGTGGGTATTTTTTTAATAAAGACTAACTAATTAATTAAAAACAATAGGTTAGGTGAAATAGATGGTGCCCGGAGACGGAACCGACACAGTGTTTTAACCTACATCACGAAGTTTCATAATTATTTTAACTTATTGTTATTATTCACTAATATATTCCAACTTGTATCATAGTGCTTCATTGCGTACCATGTAAATAGATGGGTAAAAAAGTGGGTAAAGTATGAGAGCAAAACATCGGCTGTCAGCAAACGCAGTACGTACCATTCCATCAGGCATGCATTGTGATGGTAATGGCTTGTGGCTCAAGAAGCGGGAAGATGGTGGCCATCAGTGGGTGTTACGGTATCGTACGAATGGCAAAGCTGATGAGATGGGTTTGGGTGGCAGTTATGTCACGCTAAAAGATGCTCGGAAGATTGCAGACGAGTATATGTCTTTTGCTAAGTCTGGGATTAACCCCAAGCATCATAAGAGAAACATCGGTCTTAAAAGGTTAGAGCAAGATAACACCCTTGGCAGAATTACAGAGTTAGCATTTGAAGCTAAAAAGCATAGTCTTAAAGGTGAGGGAGCTTCAGGCCGCTGGCTATCACCTCTTACGAACCATGTTTTACCCGCTCTAGGTAAAATGCCAATTGATCAGCTTGATCAGCATGATATTAAAGCTGTGCTATCACCAATTTGGCATACTAAATATGCAACAGCTGCTAAAGCCATTTCTAGGTTAAAAATAGTTTTTAAGCATGCAGCTGCAATGGATGTCGATGTTGACCTTCAAGCAGTTGAGAAAGCTAAGCTATTATTGGGCGACTCTAGCCACGTTGAAGAACATATAAAATTCCTTTCATGGGCCGAAGTTCCGGCTTTCTACCAATCGTTATCTGAAAACAGCGTGTCTCATCTAGCACTTAAGTTGCTGATTTTAACAGGTGTACGCTCTGCCTCAATTCGACAGATGCAGACTGAGCAAATACAGGATAGCAACTGGGTTATTAGTGGTGCTTCAATGAAGGGTCTGAAGGGTAAAACGCCAGACTTTCGGGTGCCGTTGTCAATTGAGGCTACACGAATAATTAACCTAGCGCTGCCATTTGAACGCAATGGCTACATTTTTACAGGTACGAAGGGGCTGCCCATAAGTGATGCGACCATGGCTAGAATTATGCACCGTAGGGGCATGAATGAAAGGCCCCATGGATTTCGTACAAGTTTACGGACCTGGTTGTCAGAGGCAGAAGTCTGTTCGTACGAAGTGGCAGAGACAATATTGGCTCATTCAGTAGGGAACAAGGTCACAAAGGCTTATAACAGAACTGACTACCTATCATTGCGAGGGCAAGCTCTAGAAAAATGGTCTGAATACTTGTTGGAGGAACCTCACTATGGATAATGATAGAGTCACAAATTTGGGCTTCTCAATAGATTCTATATCAACAGGGGGGCTGCTATCTGGGTCAGTTGATTTGACTGTTCAAGCCACTCAAATAGTTCATGCGACTACGTGCGCAGTATTTCAGTCAGAGTATTCTGAAGATGATTCATTAATTTTTGAGTTACTAGATCTAGGTATTGTTAACGAATACATGGCTGAATATATTAAAAAAAGACTGTCTGGAGCCAAACAAGGGTCAATACTTAACCCAAAATCTAGTGGGAGAAAA
>CAXBKC010000500.1:0-2955 GCA_963975615.1 uncultured Oleiphilus sp. | reverse complement strand
GCCCGGCTTTAAATGCGTCGCTCCATCGATGAACACACTGCCATCGATTTCTGGCGCATCTGCCTGACTTCTTGCAACCGCACCTTCAGGCGTTACCTCATCCACCAAGACCTTTTGTCTTGTGCCTACCTTTGCTTGTAAGCGTTCTGCACTGATTCGAGCTTGAACTTCCATAAAACGCTTCTGACGCTCAAGCTTAATATCTTCTGGAACAGGGTCAGCCAACGCGTTAGCTTTTGCTCCATCTACTGCAGAATAAGTAAAACAACCCACACGATCCAGCTGAGCTTGCTCAAGAAAATCTAACAGAATTTGAAAATCTTCTTCCGTTTCACCAGGAAAACCAACAATAAAAGTACTTCTGATCGTTAACTCAGGGCATATAGCTCGCCATGCTTCTCAGCTGCTGCTGGGCGTTTCATCGCTTTTAGCACTTTCGGGCTAGCATGCTGAAATGGGATATCCAGATAGGGTACAATTTTTCCAGCGGCCATTAGCGGGATAACGTTATCGACATGCGGGTATGGATAAACATAGTGGAGTCGAACCCAGACCCCCATATCACCTAGTGCTTCACATAACTCAAGCATTCGGGTCTTAATCGGCCGACCCTGCCAAAAAGATGTTTTATATTTTATATCAACACCATAAGCACTGGTATCTTGAGAGATTACTAACAACTCTTTGGTGCCCGCAGCAACCAGCCTTTCTGCCTCATCTAATACCGACCCAGCTTCACGACTGACTAACTTACCGCGCATATCTGGAATAATGCAAAACGTACATTTGTGGTTGCAGCCTTCCGATATTTTCAAATAGGAATAATGTCTAGGCGTTAACTTCACACCCTGTGGCGGAATTAAATCAATATGTGGATTATGTTCTTGTGATGGCGGTAACCAAGCATGTACGGCCCCCACGACCTCTTCGTATGCTTGTGGGCCAGTAACAGCTAATAGACCAGGATTACGCTCTTTAATCGTTTCAGCGTCTTTGCCCTTCCCCATGCAACCCGTGACAATAACCTTGCCATTCTCTTTCATCGCTTCGCTGATGGCGTCTAATGACTCTTGCTTGGCAGAATCGATAAAACCGCAGGTGTTAATAACAACAACATCAGCATCTTGATAGGTAGGAACAACATCATAGCCTTCAATTCTTAATTGAGTAAGGATACGCTCTGAGTCAACCAAAGCTTTCGGGCAACCTAAGCTGACCATACCTACTCGTCTTCCACTATTTGAATCGTTCGTTGCTTGACCCACGTTTTACCTACCTACTCTACAAAATTAGCTTTAAAAAAGGAACGGGATTCTACCATATATGATTCATCGCTTCTGCGATTTTTGCTAGTATTAACAAGTTTAAACATCATCTCTGCTCAAACCGGCATTCAAAAGACTATATACTTACTTGAGATGCCTGATTGGCTTTAGCGGTTAAGCACCATTCTGCCAGTGCTTTTAAGCAAACTCGATGTTAATATGGCGCTTCTTATCCATTTAAAAAATTCTCTTTTAGGTTTATCAAATCAGTGCTTAAAATAATCCAATCAATTTTTCCGACATCCATCAACTCAAGAACGATTTGTACGATAATTTTTATTATTACTGCATTTGGTCAAGCAAACCGAACGTTAGCACTTGATGTTGACTCATCAGCAAAGTGGTATCAAATCGAATATATTATATTTGAACACCTACATACAGATGACCATATATTACGCTATGAAGATATTCCTTATCCTAAGCAAGCTAACAAGCAATATTCTTATATAAGCACGAACACTCAGCCAGCCAGTAAGTTTCAATTCACGCAACTACCTGAAGAACAAATGGTTTTGGCGAATGCATTTCAAAGACTTAAGCGCAGCCGTGACGTCGAAATACTTGACATGAATGCCTGGCAACAAGCATTACCTGAAGGCGCCGTACCGCCGATGAAAATAAAAAATACAGCCAGCAATGAAAGAACCTTATTTGGTGAACTTCAATTAAAAAAGAGCCGATATACTCACGCAGAATTTAAACTTTATTTAGCTCAAAAAATTAGCCTGCCTTATCAAGATGCAAAAGATTGGTTTCTTGATAAAAATACAAGCCTGAAATTAATCGACTTAATAACCCCGGTTAGTAATCCCTCTTCACTTGCAGAATCTATAGGGACTAGTGAGCTCTACCAGAATATTCGCTACCTCGATGAGTCACGACGTATAAAGGAAGGCGAAGTTCATTACATTGATCACCCAGTTATCAGCGCAATCATTACCATGAAAGAAATTCCTTCACCACTTGATATGAGTAATGACTTATCCAATGCCGGACAATAAGCCACTAGCAGCCAGTATTTGGGTCGATGCAGACGCATGCCCTATTTCTATCAAAGAAGTGCTAATTAAAGCAGCGAAACGAACAGGTATTCAAGTTACTTTTGTCGCGAACCAAAGCATCTCTCTTCCACCCTTTAAAAACCTTAAATCGGTCCAAGTGAGTAGTGGTTTTGATGTAGCAGATAACTGGATTGTCCAACAAACCCAAGCCGGCGACTTAGTCATTACACAAGGCATCCCACTGGCCGATGAAGTTATTACAAAAGGTGCAATCGCGATAGGGCCTAGAGGTCAGAAGTACAGTAAAGAAAATATAAAGTCTCGCTTAAATATGCGTGATTTTATGGAGACAATGCGCTCTAGCGGAATTCATAGTGGCGGGCCCGCTCCACTAAACCAACAAGACAGACAAAATTTCGCCAATCAATTAGACCGTTGGCTAGCTAAATTAAGATAGGTTTTTAGAATACAACTCGGTGCAATCTTACTTACCGGCCCTTGAGCGTGTCGAAGGTTGTTCCTCAGATTCACGTTTCTTGTCCGTTTCGACGGGCTCAACGAGCGGAAGTGTTTCCGGTCCCTGAGATCCTATGGCTCACATCAAGTATTATTTAACAATGGAGACT
>CAXBKC010000499.1:0-2959 GCA_963975615.1 uncultured Oleiphilus sp. | reverse complement strand
CTGCTGGGGCAAAATCGGCAATAAGTAAGCAACCTGTTGGCTTAATAAGAGTTGTTAAATGCGCCAGCATTTTTTGCATCGTGTCTTCAGAAAATACATTCAAAAAATAGTTTGCTGCAACAGCATCGTATGCCTCTTGGGTTTGATGGTCATAAGCATCGCCACAAATCAAAGTAACACTACCTAAAAGCTTCAAGCCTTGAAGCTTTGCCTCTAAACGCGTGAGCATTTCTTTAGACAGCTCGACTACCGTAACCTGAACGCCGTGCTGGGCGGCCATGACAACATCTTCGCCATTACCTGCCCCAACATAAAGAACGCGCTGCCCTGCTCCTAGCCATTGGATCTGCCACTGTTTACTTGCTCGAATTTGGCCGCCACTAAAAATATGCGCAGCTCGCTCATAAAACCAAGCGGTTCTGCCGTATAAACTTTGCTTTGTCTCGTTCACAATAAACTCTTCTATTTATTAAAAAACATTGATGGCAATTAATACGGCTGCCGCGGCTTTTACTGATGAACTATTTGGTGGCACACACTGATACCACATAGTCGAATCCGCTCTATAACGGGTTTTGTGATAGGCCAACTTTTGGAAAGCATAAAAAGAACTACCATAGCGATACATGAGTTTTTGAATCATTCTGACCCATTTTATTTCTTTCGGATGATGCGCTATTTCATGTAATGGAGAGATACCTAAAGATAATTCAGCGACCCCTTCCTCTTTAAATATTTTCATGGCTTCTAGCAAGGTGTAATCGAGAAAACCATTAGGATGAATGTCTTTTCTACCCCGAAGAATATTAGCGGTATACCCTAATAAGGCATCATTTTCAAAATAGGGATCAAAAAATACAAAGCCAACTAATTCGCCTTCGTAGTAGCAGAAAAATTTTCTGACGCCCCATGCATCTTTAAATTCTGGTGGTCTAGTAATCAATCGCAGTTCTTTATCTTTTACCGCTTTGGTATGTCGCCATAATGTTGAAATATGCTTAACTTGTTCGGCATCGACCTCACCCCATAGTTGCTCTTTTACAACAAAGCCTCGATTTCCCATATTCGCCGCCCATCGAAGGTATTTCATTTGTTTACCTTCAACTTTGTACTTCGCGATCGGTAAATGATATTCAAGCCCCATGTCATTGCAGGAGTAACCCAAACCAATCAACTGTTCTGCACAATTCTTATCTACCGCCATGAAGATGGTTTTATTGCCTGTCACAGATTCAAGTAAGGCAACTAACTGGGGAATATTTTGTGTCGAACAAATGGGGTTAGTAAACGCAATATTAAAGCTTGAACCTAAAAATCGCTGCACATAAAAAGTAATGAAACCAACACCAGCAATTCCAAGATGGTCGACACCTTGCTGTAAAGAAAAATATGAACTCGATTGATAACCATATTTTTTTATCAGCTCCTGCCGTTCCTCTAGACTTAGATTATTAATATGAGGAGTTTGGGAAGCGCCGGAATCAACGATACTGCTATCTTTAGATTCGCATATAGGAGTCATATTTGGATGTTTGTTTATCAACGAGTATTCCATTATTTTTTTGTACCTGCTGAGTGCGTATTTATTTCTATTCGCTGATTTTGGTGTTTATAAAAGGAATACCAAAACATACGTAACAAGATACCTGGTCTTATCAATGAAAGCGGCGATCGAACCATATTCGCGACAGCTAAGCAGGCCTGAGTCACATATTTTGAATGCTGAGAAGTCGCTAGCAGCTTATCAGTAAAGCGATAGGCTAAGTTAAGCTTCCAATCCACCTTCCGACCAATTGTTTCCGGCCAACGCATATCTTCGCTTATGGCAAACATCCAAGCACTTAAAAACACCTTATTTAGCTTCCGATAATTTGCTTGCGCCCATTTATTTGAATACTGAGTTTGCGCGCCTTTTTGAAGTTGCTGATCTAAAAGCTGAGCTCCTCGGGCAATCAAGGTTAAGCCTTGTCCATGGAGCGGATTAAAGGCGCAAAGTGCATCCCCCATCACTAACAAACCATTTGGGTAGCTAGGCATTTTTTCATAATGACGCCAAATATTTTGCGTGCCACGAAAACTTTGTATTTCACTTAAGCGTTCAGCCTGATTCAAGATTTCACTAATTGCAGGCGTTGGAAGGTCGTCTGCAAAAGCTTTAAAACCTTCAAGATCTTTAGGTGGATATTTGCCAGACATGCCAATCAAAGTTAACAGCCATGTGCCTTTTTCGACTTCCCAAAGGCCAGCAGCACGTGGGTTATCTGGTGCATGCGGTGCAACCTCAATGCCTCGAGTGCCAGAATAGTTTTCAGGTATTTGTAATAAGCAAGAAGCATAACCAAGCTTTGGGTCGACTACAGTACTTGGTATATCTGAACAGCCTAATTCTTTTAACCATTTAGTAATTCTGCTGCCCCGACCGCTACAATCAATCACCAAATCAGCTTCAAGCTTATGTGTGCTATTTTCACCAGACGAACCATCTTTGTGCCGCTCAGTGTAAATAACACCAGTTACTCGATTGTCTTTCTGATCAAACTCCAATTGCTGTACTTGAACATTTGATTTGATAACAATATTTTCTAAAGAAGCGACGCGTTTCCGGACAAGCGCATCTATCCAGATTCGTCTTGAAGGTCTTACTTTTAAATAGGATGGGAAGCGTGGTAATTTTCCATGGCCAACATAAAGCGCGATGTCATTTGAATAACTAAGTTCAGGTGAGCCCATACTCGCTAGTTCATTATCAAAGCCGGGGAATATAGCTTCAAATAGCTCACGGCCTTTCATAAGCAAAATATGCTGATGATGCGCTTGCGGTAAACCCTTACGATGTTCTGGTTGGAAGCTTTCAGACAATATGTCTTTTTCTAGCACAATAACGTCTTGGAAATGTTTTGAAAGAATCTTAGCGTTAATCAAGCCGGCAATACCGGCTCCAATCACTATGGCTGTTGTC
>CAXBKC010000498.1:0-3044 GCA_963975615.1 uncultured Oleiphilus sp. | reverse complement strand
AAGGAACTCGCCCCTCATGGTGACATCCCAAACAGCAGCTGGAATATGATGTTCATATGCACCCGCACCAATGAAGCACAAGGCGCCTTCGTCTTGCTGGGCTCGGTCTGATAGCAAACGCATCATATCCATTTCACCTAAACCATCGGGCACGCCGACTAAAGGTTTAGAGCGAAGGTGTGCAGGTATTTCATCAAATAGATCATTGATAGACGTAACACCAATCACGTCTAACATTTTTTGAATATCTTGTTCCGTATGCGGAATAAAAGGCATGTCTGACCCTCATCAAATCATAAAGCCGAGGAATATTTAAAAAATAAAACCCTTGAAGCACTGTTTGATTTTTAAACAGCGTAATCAAAGGTCTTGAACAGCAGTTTGGCTATAGCCGTATTATTTCGAATTAGTGGTCTTCAGACTCACACATTTCGGTATATTCTTCTGCACTCAATAAAGCCGTTAGTTCGTCAGCATCAGAAATTTTCACCTTGAAGAACCAGCCATCATCATATGGATCATTATTGACTAGCTCTGGGGCATCTTCTAAAGCTTCATTAATTTCTATGACCGTGCCACTAATAGGCGAAAATATATCGGATGCCGCTTTTACAGACTCAACGACACCTGCCTCTTCACCTGCTGCGATAGCTGAATCAACTTCAGGCAGCTCAACAAAAACAACGTCACCTAGTAGGTCCTGGGCGTGATCGGTAATACCAACCGTCGCTGTCTCGCCATCTTCTTCAAGACGAACCCATTCGTGACTAGATAGATAACGTAATTCACCTGGAATAATACTCATGCTTCAATTTCCTCAAACTAGAACAAACAATGTTCATCATTAAATGTAATTTTTACTAAAAGACTTGTTTACCAAAACGCACAAAAGGAGGCTTAACAATTTTTACATCAACTTGTTTGCCACGCATATCCACCTGACAAGAATCTTTCAGCGATGTTGAGACTCTTGCCAAGGCAACTGAATAACCTAATGTAGGCGAAAAACTACCACTGGTAATCTCACCAACTACTTCGCCATTTACACATACTTTTTGATGACTTCTAAGTACGCCTCGTGTTTCCAGCACCAAACCAATTAATTTATTCGGTACGCCTTCTTCTTTTTGCTTAAGAAGAGCAGCTTTTCCAATGAAGTCACGATCATCTGAAAAAGAAACCGTCCATGCCATGCCTGCTTCAAGTGGCGTGACACTTTCATCCATATCAGAGCCGTATAAATTCATACCAGCTTCAAGTCGCAAAGTATCTCGGGCACCTAAACCGCAAGGCTTAACACCAACACTTAACAGACCATTCCAAAAATCTACTACAGACTCATTTGGAAGAATAATTTCTAGTCCATCTTCACCGGTGTAGCCTGTACGACAATACATCCAACTGCCTTGTTCCAAACCTTGAAAGACAGACAAACCTTCTATTAATGTCGCATCATCAGACTTCAGTTTTTTCACCGCCGCAATTGCATCAGGACCTTGAACAGCTATCATCGCTAGATCATCACGTTCTTTCAAGCTAACATCGAAATTTTTTGCTTGTTTTTCCATCCATGCCAGATCTTTTTCGCGGGTGCCACAGTTGACCACCAGCCGATAATCCGAGGGCATACGGTAGACAATAAGATCGTCAATTAAACCGCCATTTTCATCCAGCATACCAGTATATAAAGCTTTACCATCAAGCAATAACTTATCAACGTCATTGGCTAATAAGTAGCGTAAATACTCTTTGGACTCGGCACCTTTCACATCGACAACGGTCATGTGAGAAACATCGAACATACCTGCAGTCTTTCGAACAATATGATGTTCTTCAATCTGGGATCCATAATGAATGGGCATATCCCAGCCACCAAAATCTACTATTTTAGCGCCTGCTTGTTCGTGAGCATTATATAAAGCTGTTTTGAAACCCAAGAGATTCTCCTTGTTATGTCTCGAAAGTTAAACTAAATCATCTAATATATAGGCAATTCTTAACCAAAAGGACGAAACCATAAATTCGAAGGCGGCATTTTACATGATTGATTGAGTGAAAAACCACCTATAATTTTTAGTCGTAAAAATTACAATGAATCTTCCGTTTGATGAGCTGATTACTTAGACAAAAAGCAAGCATACTTGGTAAGACTAAAGCGTAGTCATCAAAAGCATGACTACCGCCAAACTGAACCAACATTTTCACCCCAGCCAGTTGCGTCACTGCTTCCTGAAAAGCTAAGACCTCATCACCGGTTTGGGTCAGTAGCATGGTAAGGTTTGGCTGCTTAATTGGCTCAACAATTAATGATCTCAAATCATCCATATGAGAAGATTCAACGACATAAGTCTCCCCCGTATACATGTTTTGATTTTCACCTAAATATTGAGTTAACAAATCATAAGGCCGAATAGCAGGATTAATTAGAATGGCTTTAGGCGTACGATCTGTCTGAGAGTAATAGCGCTGAAGGTACATGCTATAAAAACCGCCTAATGAGCTTCCTATAAATCCCAATAGATTTTCACGACCTTTTTGCTTTATCAGGTCATGAACCAAAGAAATTGCAGCTAAAGGCGAAGGCGGTAATGCAGGCACGATGACGTTAATAGCCTGGCCAGCCGCAGTTGAATGGGTATGGTAAAATTCTGTGGTAAGCTGGGCTTTTTCAGACTGAGGGGAGCTATTAAATCCGTGCAGATAAATCAGATATTTCAATAACCTGTACTCTTCAAGTCTAAATCAAACTTAAACTCTTCTGCTCTATATACCTTACTTTCTATACGCCCATCGGCATGCAGACTTAACCAGCGATAGCCTGGTGCAATATTTTCGACAGCAAACCCAGATGATTTGGGCAAGAACTGAATGCAGGTTGAAGGGGTAGCAAGTAAAGAAACACCATTACGCTCGGACTGCCATTCTTGGTGAATATGCCCCCAAAGCACACCTCGAACATTATCAAACTTATCTAATATCTTAAAAAAATCATCACGATTATGAAGACCTATTTTATCGAGCCAAGCTGAGCCAATATCAACAGG
>CAXBKC010000497.1:0-3064 GCA_963975615.1 uncultured Oleiphilus sp. | reverse complement strand
CCCCGCAATAAAGCAGTTAAAGATTAATTTGGAATTAACATCAGGTATTGGAAGAACTATGAAAACAAAACTTATAAGCTCAATCATCACCACCTTGGCCCTAACGGGCTGTGGCGGCGGCAGTGACTCTTCATCAAACTCGCCTGCACCAGAAATAAAAACAGGTATATTTACTGATAGCCCAGTAAAAGGGCTTTATTATGAAACTAAAACTCAGTCCGGATTAACGAATGAATCAGGCGAATTTAAGTATATTGAGGGCGAAACGATAACCTTTAAGCTAGGTGGGAGTGTATTGGGAATATCAAAAGCCCAAGAAACAATTACCCCTTTCACTATTTCGGGTGTTAAAGCTTTAATCAAGCAAAGAGAAATCACTAACTCCTTTCTTAGCCTAACACCGAATAGCTATGAAAAAGCGATTAATATTGCCACACTACTTCAAGGACTAGACAAGGATGGTAATCATGACAATGGTATCGATCTTGGTGATGCTCACACAGACCTATCAAATTTAACCATACCTCTTTTAGTTAAAGCATCTGGCTTTGAGAATAACGCACAATACCTTCAAGCCAGAGACACAATGCAAACACTACATACAATGCGTTTCATCGACGCGGCTAAAAACATGTATGACAGCATTGGCATTACGATTGAATCAAACCTAACAGCGAAACAAACCAACAGTCTAAATAATACTTTTTTTGAGTCTATTGAGTTTGAGTATGATAACGAAGGCCGAGTATCAACCATCAACTATGATCACGACAATGACGGCACAAGTGATACAAGCCAAACCTTTACATACGACCAAAATGGTCGCCTTCAGACCATTTATAATTCAGAGAGCGATACGACTCAAACACTAAGCTATGATACTAACAATAAGCTCTTATCACGCTCAACCGTCATTGGTAACACCAGTAGCACAGATGAGTCGTTTGAATATCAAAACAATCTTTTATCCAAATTTTCTTTAGATAAAACATCCAATGGTGCAAGCGATTTTAATACCACGTTTAACTATGATGTTGATAATAATCTTTCAGGCTATGAAATAGACGCTGATGGGGACTTACAAGCAGATAGGACCGTCTCTATCTCCGTACAAAATGGGAAAGTAAGAAACTTTACTGAAACGACCCAGGATAACTCATCATTAGAAATAGCATATAAATATAATTCAAATGGAAATAGAGCATCTCAAAACACCAGAGTCTCAAATAATGACTCACTGTCAGAATCCAACGCCAAGTTCTCTTATGATGCCGCAAACAACCTGATTAAATACGAGCTAGATAAAGACTTCGATGGAAAGCCTGAATACATTGAAAGCTATAGCTATAACCAAAACAAGCAAAGGACAAAATACAGAAGAGATGACAACGCTGATGGAAAATGGAATTTTATGGCGCAGTACTTCTACGATGTAAATGGAAATAGAATAAAGATGCTAGAAGATAGTAACGGTAATGGTATCGTTGATAAAAAGTGGGAAGCAACCCATCAGGCAGCTATCTTAGAAACGACATGGGAAGATATAGCTAATAATTTATAGAACGTTTCAAAAAACCACTTCATATAAAATAACACCAGGCTGATGTAACAGAATGCCATCTCCCTGGTGCTGTTTCTTTTCAGATTTTTATTTCTTTACTGTTACTTCATAGAGATCAAGCCGTCTATCTTTCAGGTTTCTTACTGAGCCTTCACTGTGTAATATTTTCAACTTGGACATATCCAAATCAGAAAATAACAACATTTCGGTGTTTGGCGTCGCCTCATTTAACACTGCATCATGAGGAAATGGAAAGTCTGAAGGCGTTAATACGGCTGACTGAGAATATTGAACATCTAAACTTTCAACTTTTGGCAAGTTACCGACACTACCCGCAATAACCACATAACATTCATTTTCTATTGCTCTAGCTTGAGCGCAATTACGAACCCGAAGATAACTATTTTTAGTATCTGTCCAGAAAGGAACAAATAGAATTTCTAAACCTTGATCAGCCTGGATTCTTGATAACTCAGGAAACTCAACATCATAGCAAATCAAGATCCCTACTCTTCCAGCATCCGTTTGAAATACTTTTACCTTATCGCCACCTTGGATTACCCAATCATAAGCCTCATGAGGCGTAATATGAATTTTCCGCTGTTCATCTATATGGCCATTTCTATGACAAAGGTATGAGACATTATAGATCATGCCATTTTCAGCAAGCGGCATGGACCCAGTAATAATATTAGCGTTGTATTCCAATGCCAAACGAGACATGTCTTCTCTTAGACGATCAGTATAGCCAGCAAGATATCTGATCGCTTCAGTTTGCGAAGTCTTCTCAGTGAGCGCCATCAATGGCGCATTAAAGAACTCGGGAAACACAATAAAGTCACTTTGGTAATCAGAAACGGTATCAACAAAGAACTCAATTTGATTAAGCATTTCTTCATATGATTTAACCGAGCGCATTTGCCATTGAACCGCACCTACCCGAACAATACTTTTAGGTGTATCTAACACACTGTCTTCAGGCTCAAATAAAATATTATTCCATTCAAGCAAAGTTGCGTAGCCTACCGACTGTTCATCTTCGGGCAAATACTTTTTCATTAAACGCTTTACCTGAAAATCATTCGATAACTGAAAGCTTAAAATAGGGTCATAAATACGTTTTTGGTCAACCTCATGAATATATTGGGCAGGGGAAAATTCTTCACGATGCTGATGGTAGTTTGGTATCCGACCACCCGCTAAAATGGCACGAAGGTTATACTGACGGCAAAGTTCTTTTCTTGCATCATAAAGGCGACGCCCTAATCGAATACCTCTATGCGAATGCGCAATGACAACATCTAAACCATAAAGCGCATCACCGTCCTTATTGTTGTTTACCCTGTCATTCGCATCAACAATATCTTCATAGGTATGCGGGTTCGAGAAACGCGTGTAATCAACCTGGACACTCAAAGCAATGCCTACCAAAACTTCACCATCGGTAATGCCTATCTGTCCTTCTGGAAACACATTAATTAAATGTTCAATGGTATGACTAGG
>CAXBKC010000496.1:0-3076 GCA_963975615.1 uncultured Oleiphilus sp. | reverse complement strand
GAGTTCAGCCGCTGCAACCACTGCCTCTTCGGAAGAATCACTGCTGTTACTATCAGTTTGCTCTGGCTCTGAAACCTCTTCACCTTGCACTTTTAATTTTTCTAGCTCATTAGCTCTCATTTGAGACTGAATAGATGCTAACTGATCATTTTTTAAAGTCAAAAGGCGCTGAAGAGTTGATAGCTGCTCTTCCAAATCACCAACTCTACCATTTAACTCTTTATTCTCAATACTCGCCTTGTCTAGCTTTTCTAGGGTAACGACAAGATCATTTACGGCCCCTGAACCTGATTGATTAGATTGACCTGAGTTTGCTGTTTTTGCCTTTAACGTTGAGTTAGTTTCTGAAACTACTAGTTTAAGCTCATCACCTCTTACCTTCTCTGAAACAGCAACTGAGCCCTTTTGAGAAGGTGTAGTCTTTTGATCATATGTTTTTGAGCCGTCTACTACAGAAGGAGTACGCTTACCTAAAAGAGCTTCATTTTGCGCAATTACACTTATAATGGCTTGATGCTGGTTTCGCTGCTTGATTTGCTCAACAGTTGGAAGCTTAAGCATCTGCCCTGCTTTAAGCTTGTTAATATTGTTATCAATAAATGCATCAGCATTTAAATCCTGAATCGCAAGCATGACCTGTTGAGGGCTTACACTTCTGTTTGGCCTTGCTTTAATAGCTATATCCCAAAGAGTATCTTTGGAATTAGTGGCACCATAAGTACCGACTTTAACCTTTTGAACAGGTGCTAGTATTGAGCGAGTATTAGAATCAGGCGCACTTGAAGATATATTTAATACGTCACCTGACGATGAGTTGTTCGCTCTAGACGTACTAACTTTCGCGACTGGTTGGTCAGAAAATAATGGCGGATCAATTAGTAAGGCGTATTCACGGAGTAATCTTCCGCTCGGCCATATCAACTCTACAATAAAATTAAGAAAAGGCTCTCTAACTGGTTTTTTACTGGTCAAAACTATAATTGCTTTGCCCTGGTTACCGGTAATGACTTCAAAGCGCAAGTCAGATAAAAAGTATACACGATCAACATTTGCTCTCTTAAACTCCTCTCGGGTTGCTAAACCCGGCAAAATCTCATCAATCGTTAGACCCGCGGTATTAACCAGCTCAATTTGAGCGTTTAGAGGCTGATTTAGCGCCGATTTGACCGTCACCTCACCAAGACCAAGCGCATGAACAAACCCAGTAAAACACGCACCGAGTAGTGATAGAGCAATGGCTAGCTTGCGAATCATCACTTAATATCCTTTATTGTTTAAATAATCATTTTTTTAGAATACGATTTCTTAAAGTTTTAAGAAGCTAATCAGTCAATTGACAGACAAAGCTAAATTTTCATTTGAAGAAACCGCCACACTTAGTTGCTTTTATTGAAAAAACAAAGAAACAACTCTTTTGAAAGTATTGTTTATACTCTCTAATTTATCAACCAAACTTTGTGTTTAGATTTGTTAAATACGAAAGTTATTACTATTTTGCTTAATCTCTGTACATTTTATAAGGGAATAATATTCAAAGTGGATATAAAAACAATCTAAACCAAACCTTAGATTCATCAACCTGCGTTTGAGTGTGGAATGCACCGACACTTCGTAAGTGAATCCTATTCGGATCTATAGCTAAAGTCGTTGATAGGTTTTTTTGTATTCCCTGCAAAGATTCAGTAACTACTTTTTCCATCTTTGTAATAGTTTTTATTTTTTTACCATCTACATATGCGGCGACAAATAATCCTAGCTCAGGATCTGCTTCTAGTCGGCTTATTAATGTAAGCTTTATCTCTTCCGGCAGCTCATGATTTAATGGAAGTTGATAGCCATTTGTCCAGCCTACATTTTCTAATGGTTTCTTAATATAATTTATATAGATCAAATTTTGTCGCAAAGCATTTGATACTAAATAAGCTGTTAACCAATATTCTGCACCAACATGCTTAATTGAACCCGCTATGTAATATTGATCACTATCACGACCCGACAAACGCTTTTCATTAAAAAAATCATTTGCCCAATAACTGCTAACCCCACATCCTCGATGCTGACACTTATATTCAGTGGTTCCATTGTCTTCAATATATCTTGCAATAAAATTGAAGGCTTCACTTAAAGGTGTCATGGAAGATAATCGTAACAAACTAGTGCTCATTTCACCCTTAACTCGCTTATCTTTTTCAACAGACAGCTCGTTATTTATTCGCTTGGGTGTACTCAATAAAATTTGATGAGCAACTCCAAACTCTTTTGTCTGATATTCAATATCTCCGCCATCAGCAAGGAACTTGCCTGTTAATTCCTCAACAGGTAATGCAAAACTTAAAGAAGAGAAAAAAACAATAAAACTAATTAGAAAGATAGGCATTCAAATACTCCGCCGTTCTTTTAATATCACCATCCATATGAAAATGATGACCACCTGATACACTGACCTGCTCAATATCTTGAAAATATCCAAGCCTCTTTTCTAAACTCTTATATGCTGAGAAATACCCATCCTCACCTCTTATCAACTTAACTGGACATGATATGCCAGTGAATATGGCCTCTACCTGCTCTTCTGTAAACCTCAAAAAAGATGGCTTTAGTAACTTTGGATCAGTTGTCCAAGAGTAGCCACCCTCTACCTTCGCCGTACCTCGTGACACTAACTGTTCAGCGGCAAGTCTATTTATATTCCCAACTCCCGCCATTCGAGCTCTAACAGCAAGATCAAAACTTGGAAAAACAGATACTTTAGATTTTATTTGCATGGCCTTTGTGACAGCTTTTCTTAATTGGGGCAACACGTTTGCAGTTTCATCAGTTAAAGGCCCCATGCTATCTAATAAAATGACCTTAGATA
The DNA here is from genome assembly GCA_963975615.1 of uncultured Oleiphilus sp. Lineage (GTDB taxonomy): Bacteria > Pseudomonadota > Gammaproteobacteria > Pseudomonadales > Oleiphilaceae > PZPK01. Next base: position 219 of record CAXBKC010000496.1, on the reverse strand, counting down.
TTTTTTCGGGCGCCGCAGCCGCCAGTAAACAACAAATAATTCCACCCAAAGAATGCCCTAACAATGTAACTTTATCAAAAGAAAAACCAGCCAAAGTTTGCTGGGAGGCCAAGGCATCAATAAAAGACAAAACATCAACAATATTTTCAACCAAATGATAACTCGAAGATTCAGGCCGATGCTCAGATAAACCGTGCCCTGGTAGATCCATAGCATAAA
>CAXBKC010000495.1:0-3085 GCA_963975615.1 uncultured Oleiphilus sp. | reverse complement strand
ATGTTATCAGCAAAAACTGAACCATAGTTTTCACACAGGCTGGAGCAAAAGCAATACCCTACTAATTTAGAATTAATGATTGAAAAGAGGTATTAGCGGTAGTTATAAGATCGTCTAGAAAGCTGTGAGTAATTTCCGAAAGCGGTATCTTTTCGACACTGCTTGCTAACAATACAAGGCGGATATGCTTATTGAATGATTCTCATTTGTCACCGACCCCATTTCACTATAGAGCGCGCTTTCAATAACTAATTGCAACACCCTCTTCGAGTATGGTGTTGCTATGAATAGAACCTACCACCTCTCAGTTCCTATCGAACGGGCTCCCAGCGCAGCCGCCGGGAGTCTTTATGGTGGTGACCTCCTGTATAGGGGAGCATTAGTTACCACCAAAAAAGAATTGGTTACTTAATCAGTGAGTTGCTTGATGGTCGTTTTCAACTTCAGTGCATGGCCATTCTTATTCTAATGGGAACTATCATTAACCGAGCTTTGTGCACTCTCATGAGCAGCTCCATGCGCGCCAGTATGAGCATCATTGTTTTCTCCAGAATTGGCTATCCATAAATAAGTTGAAGAGATTAGAAACAAGACGGCAACTAATGCGATAACTACACCACCTGCAGCATTTAAATTGTTTGAACTCATGCGTTTTAAAGTATTATCCTGATCTATAAAGTGATGTTTTAAAGCGCCAGCAACATGAAGTGATATCAAAGCTAATATAGCAGTGGCTACATAAAAATGAATCTGCTGATAAATAACTAGAGATGCATCACTTTTGCTGACTAAATCAGGCAAATTAAATAATCCAAAAAATGAAACCGGAATGCCGGCTGCATTTGACATAAGCCAACCTGATACAGGCATTATTAGTAACAACGGATAAAGACTCCATTGGGTTAAGAAAGATAAGTTGCGTTCTAGCCTAGAATGATTTGTTGAAGTTTTTGATTTTACAGTTTTAACCCTTAGATATATTCGAAGGAGGATGGTACCAAGAACTAGTACTCCAAGAGATTTATGCAAATTGTAGAGCGTTACGAGAGTTTGTTCCTCATCAACACCTTGCATATAAAATCCTAACGGAATTAATACGAATATCAGCAAAGCGCTAACAAGGTGGATGCCCCTAAAAACTGGTGAGTAAAGTCTCATTGGTAACCTCTTTAATAATAAATTGGAACGGTAACAGACTCAAAAGGAAGAGTGCTGTAAATAGAATTTGAATAATAGAGATTCCAACAATGGTAAGGTCAAGGCTCGGCGAAAAATATTTTACTTTTTTAGTAACTAGTAGAGTATTTGAATAAATATGCAAATACCTCTAATTGACTACTTTGCTCTGAGCCTAAACAAGTCTTTCGAGTTCGTATTGTGATTTATTGGCGCACCCTAATGACATAGGAAAAACCTATCTATTTCAACATATCCCTTGACCTTACCATTATGGGTAGGTTTATCTTTGTAGAGTATTTTAATAAGTCTTGCTGTCAAGGTGTAAGCGCGACTTGATAGAAAAAGGAATAAATAATGAATATTGGGAAAGCAGCGGGTATATCAGGGGTTTCTGCAAAAATGATTCGCTATTACGAATCCATCGGGTTGATTCCCGAAGCATCGAGGACTGAAGCCGGTTACCGGAATTACTCCGATAGTGATGTTCAAACCCTCAGCTTCATCAGACGAGCTCGTGATCTCGGCTTTTCCGTGACGCAGATGAGTGAACTGGTTACGCTTTGGCGAGATCGGAGTCGAGCCAGTGCCGACGTGAAAAGAGTTGCACTCGAACATGTAGTAGTACTTGAGCGCAAGGCCCAAGAGTTACAAGAGATGAGCCAAGCACTGAAGAACCTAGCTGACAACTGCCAAGGCGATGCACGGCCGGATTGCCCGATTATAAGTAGCTTAGAAACAAACGAATCAACGGAATATAGACAAAAATCTAAGCCTAAACGCTTCGGAAAAACAGGGGTTACACTTCATCGCAATCATAAACTCATCGGTAAGAACGACTAAAACCGGGGTTTTTATTAAGAGGACGACCTCAAAGACTATCTGCTAGATCCTTTGCGGGGAATATATGCAGTCTTTTAAATATTGCTCTCGCTTCGAACAAGCGCAGCCACCTAAAAGACATTTGCACGTTAGGAATATCATCTCGTCATGTCAGCTTTATTTTAGGGTTATCCGAGGTCTGTCCGCACAAATATTTTTCGTTTACCTCTAAACCCTAGCGGGCAGATATTGGATAAAGCCGCAAGGACGAAACCGCGGAGTCAGTTGCTGGATGATTTTAAAGCTGATGAGCTATGGGAATAGCTATAGAGTCATTGATGATTGAGCAATGCCATTCAGGGCATTCATAGTAATGCTGGGGATGTTTCCCTTCCCGGGCGCTTCGTTTTAATGCTGCCATTGCTAGCTCAATGACGTTTACGAGCGATAGAAACGTTCGTTCAATTTTCACAAGCCCTTAAGGTTTGAGTGTCCACAGGACCAAGAAAAGCCAGAATTTTATACCCATATTAGTATTGGCTGTTTGGACTTCCCAAGCTTTAACGGACACTAGAAACCTAATAAACTAAGTGTTAAAAATATTTACTTTTTATTAACCTTAGAAAAGCTGTTTCAAAAAGGATTGCTTTGGGCTCGTTCCCAGTGGTATTTAGTGCAACAGAAAAGGATCGCTTTCAACAAAAAGCAATGGGTATTCCAGCAATACTAGAAGGTTGGCTTTTCCTCAAAACCCTTACTTTGATTTGCTCTTTTGGCTCCAAATTTAGAAGCATATGAATGTCTGCTTTCAAACCTATTCATGACCTATAGAGAGTAAGCACTGAGAGACCGACTTGCGGACGTCACAGGCACTAATGAAAAAGAGCCCGATAAGTTTTCTGAATGAATAAGATTTTCAGCATGCTCGTGCTAGAGAAAGAAGTTTAATGTCTGCTTATCAATTGTCTTGGTTTGAATGCCAGACCTTCAGCACAAAACTATTGATCTATAGGCTCCAAATAACTATCGCTTTAAGTTTTACTGCAAACGATTTACAAACTCTGTCAATCTATCTCGAAAAGCCGAC
>CAXBKC010000494.1:0-3086 GCA_963975615.1 uncultured Oleiphilus sp. | reverse complement strand
CCTGTCGTTCAAGAAAAAATAGCCTTTTGAGCAGTAGTATTATTTTTAGCCATTTCTATCGTTGGCCTTCCTTGATACAGTTCACCTAAGGTTTTACGTCTTTAAAGAACTGATTAAATTATGATCCCTCTATCCTTTTTGTTTCGATGTTTACCACAGTCAGGGTACAACGATGTCATCAAAATTACCGCGCAATAAGGCCAGCCAACAAGAGATACAGGCGTTTCTTACGCAAGTAAGCACTACACCAGTGCCTGCTTCAGGTGAACGAGGGCGTTTGCTTTTTGCTATGGATGCAACCGCTAGCCGTGAGCATATCTGGGATAATGCCAGCCACAATCATGCCGCCATGTTTGCAGAAGCCGATACTATAAGCGGGCTTAGCGTACAGCTATGTTATTACCGTGGGTTTAATGAGTGCAAAGTATCAAAATGGACCCATCAGGCCAGCGAATTACAACGAAGTTTGCTCTCAGTGCGCTGCATTGCCGGTAGGACACAGATTGAGAAGGTGTTGAATCATGCCTTGAAAGAAACTAAAAAAAATGTAATTAATGCTCTTGTATTTGTTGGTGACTGCATTGAAGAAGAGCCCGACCGCTTAGGCTCCCTAGCCGGTGAACTAGGCATTCTGAATGTACCTATTTTTATATTTCAGGAAGGAAGCAACGAGACCGCTAGCCGGACTTTCAGTCATTTAGCCAAATTATCAGGAGGTGCACATTGTCACTTTGATGAAAGTAGCGCACATAAACTGGGACAACTGCTTGCTGCCGTTGCTATTTTTGCCTCGGGCGGAAAAGCTGCGCTAAGTGGAAATTCGCTTAGTAATGACCGTAGTATTCAACATTTGCTCGAGCAATTAAAAGGCTAATCATTTACGATATGTCGCTGTTTTTTATTTTTCTCTCCATTACTTTTATCACTTATGTCACGGTACGTTATTTTCGGACGCTGTCACCTGAACAACGTAAAAAAGCCTTGGTTAAATTCAGTATATCTGGACTTATTCTACTGCTGCTATTTATGGCATTGAGTGGTCGCTTACATGTTCTGACAGCATTGGGCGCAGGAGCCCTGCTCTTTATCAAAAAACTGTTCCCGCTCGCGCGCTATATTCCTGTGCTTGGTGGTTTATTTAAGCAAGCCAAGGCCAGCAAAGGTCCCAGCACTGGAAAACACTCAACCGTTGAAACAAGCTTGTTACGGATGACGCTAGATCATGATGATGGGACTCTGGATGGCGAAATATTGGCTGGCCCTCTGCTAGGCAAAAAGTTATCTGGATTAGATCAGAAGGCGCTATTGAATCTATATGGTTTGGCAGAACAGTCCTATCAGGATTCTACCGAAATACTGGCTGCATATTTAGACCGAACCTATGGTACTGAATGGCGCAGTAACGCCGGAGCGAATACCGAAAATAACAAAGACTCGAGTAGCACGTATTCAAATACCACTTCAAGTAGCGCAATGAGCCATAAGGAAGCATTTTCGATATTAGGCCTGAAAGAGAACGCCAGTAAGGAAGAAATAATCGCTGCCCATCGCAAGCTCATGCAAAAGCTGCATCCAGATCGTGGCGGCAGTGATTACCTGGCAGCAAAAGTTAATCTAGCAAAAGACCTATTGCTCAAAAGCCGCTGACTAGATACCCCAACTCGGTATGCGCCTTATAGTATTTATACCGGCTCGACCAATACTAAACGCATTTTCTGCCCAGCAAAAATAGCTTTCAAGGTATCTCGCACAGCATGGATATCATCGCTTTTTATACGGAAGCGAAATTTAGTGCCTTTCTGGGAAAATGCATTAACTCGAAACATATGATAACTCCTGACATTAATTTGAGCCGGTCTTAATCGGCTTCATATTGAACACAGGAGTTATACTAAAAAACAAAGCGACACATTAAGTCGCCAAAAACCCATCATCACTTTATTTTTAATAAATTTGTAGGTTCCGGCCAGAATTGGGATTTGAATAGAAAATGGGATTAAGAATGGGATTGGGATTGGGACTGAGATATTAGAATTTTCTTCAAAAATCTGTAGTCATTAAGAATGACAAAAGAACAACCGCCTCTAATACGTATATATTTTTTGTAGCTAGGTAAAAAAGCTAAAGTTTTCCCCGATGTATGCACATACTCTTGCATATGTAAATTATGTTGGCCACTTAAGCCTACCGCTCAATGGTCACATCGATATTCCTCAATAAATAACCACCTCGCCTATCGGCTAACAATATCAGCACAAATAAATATCAAATCTTTCTCTTATTAATGCACTAGCTCTTTTATTGTACTGGTTCTCGAATCACTCTACCTTCAGTCAACACTTAATGTCGCTTTATTTGTTAGAGTCTATTTTCATCAATCTATATAGTCCATACTTAGATCGTCTAAGAACTTCATAGCCCCTTAAATTAAGTTAGCATCAGAGAAAAATAATGAGTTATGTAGCTAGGTTCGAAGAGATCGAAGGGAATTTATTCAGATTCGATACTCGTGTTTATTTGGGAGATTTTGATATTGGCATTGAAGGTGAGTGCATAGCTTCAATAATTGGCAAAAATCCGGGGTCAGCAAGCCCCTCAATAACCAGCAGACTTGCACCTTTGGATTTACGTGGCGACAAACTACTTCCGTTTGTAAGAAACAGGTTCCTTTCAGCATTTAGGATGATGGATAAAAAGCCAAACAAAAATTCATATATCAGAATCTGGAACTTATTCTATCTATGCAATAAAGACCTCAATGAAGCGAAATTTATCTATGAGAAATATAACTCTGTAGGGTTTTGCCCAACGGAGTCTAAGGAATCGCCACTAAACTGGTTCGCTTGGGGGCCATCTGATTCATATCTAGATCCATATAAGGCCAGATTTCTCTCTAAAAAACTGACAAACCCTTTTTTCTACGACAACAGGAAAAAGACCGTGAGCACTTCAGTCCCATCAATTTTAAATTCGGTCAAGCACACACAAGGTATGCCAGCTTTACCAATTGAGAAACATTTGAGAAAAGTACTATGACGTTTACTTGTATAGGCTCAAACCTATTTTACAGTTTTGAAATGAGTAGC
>CAXBKC010000493.1:0-3093 GCA_963975615.1 uncultured Oleiphilus sp. | reverse complement strand
TTAGCTTACGGAAAATTCTACTTTTGAGCACCCTGGTTTTTCGGGGGGATTACCGGATGAGCGATACGACGCCGTGAGAGGTGAGCAGGCTCGTGCACTTGCTGCGCAAGAAGGCCTTCCAGTCGGAATGGGTACATTAGCGGGTTTAGTCTGCGTATTTGAATCCATTAATCAGCCTTATGACCTGGCGAAGCATTACCTTGGCGACAAAGTCTTTGATTTCTTGCAGCAGGCTTGCCCAGCGAATAATAGCTCTACAGGTAACGAATTCACCGATTTCAGCATAAAAGTGGCTCATTACGCCAAGGCTAGTCCTCTTGCCCAAACGGCGGTGATGCTGGATTTACTAGCAATGATTGTCATCGATAGCCCAGGGCGTGCATTCATGGAGTGGTGGGATCAGCCTGTGATGGCTATGCAGGAAGGTGATGCACGAGTTCGTGAACGTCTGATTCTTGCAATGACAAAGAAATAAGTGAGGGGCATCATGAGTAAATATGGCATCGATAAAAAAGCAGAAGAGTATTTGGGTATTTATACCGAGTTTGAGCAAGAGCTGGCAATATTAAACAGCCTTTTTGATGACACAGTATTAACTAAAACTTTGGAAGAAATTAGTGATCTTGTAGAAGAAGCTTATGAGATAAATCAAGAGATTGGTTTTCTTCCCGAGGATGGCAAAACCTTTAGTGATATTGAAAAATTTGCATTACAAGTACGCTTTGATCCTAAAGGATTGCATATAAGAAGTCTTAAAGATGTTCCTCATGATCTAAAGAAAGAATTCAGTATTTCAGATAAGGAGTTTCAATGTTGGATGAAGGAGGAGCGTGAAGCGTTAGAAACCGCTTTTGTTGATATGGAGGATTTAATCGATTCAATTGAGGATAGTTTCAGAGTTCCTGATGAATTAGAAGAGCTAGAGCATATTATTAATGAATCTTTAGATCCTCTGGATCCTACTTACAAAGTCCTAGATCGGTTGTCAATGAACCTAACATCGAGATGGGAAGAGCTTATTAGCTCAGCAAAAACGTTGGTTTGCTTATCCTTAGATGTTAATGAAGATGTTGATCGAGCTGCGTTACCAGCGATGTTGTATGATCCTTAAAAAATAGCTTAGTGTAAGCGAAGTGTCTTTTTATATAAAATATATATGAGAAAACTTGCGGAGCTCACTTTGCTCAAGCTCTGAGATAAACACATAAGGACTAAGGGAATGAAACAGTGGATAACTGCAGGGGTATTAACAAGCTTGGCGCTTATTGCTTCGCCGATCGTGGATGCTGATGAAAGTACGCAGCTATTTAAAGATTGGCATTACGGTCAGCACATTGATCAATTCCCACGCAGCCAGGGGTATTACGACTGCACTGCGGATCTTGGCGTATTAGCGCTGTGCAATGACAACGTGACGTTTCTGCAGCACTCGTTCCAGGGCCAGCTATCATTCGCTGACGATAACACGTTAGTAAGCACAAGCATTGTGACCGACTACAGCGATGATCTATACGCAACCATGATTGGCGCTTTGATTCGTGATTTCGGGATGATCTATGCTGAGGGGCTGAATGACAACCTTGATTTGGTATATGAACTTCACCAAGGCGCTTTTGCGGATGAAGCTAGCTTTGAGCTTGCACTGAATAGCTTTGAGGCTGAGCAGCTGCGTAATGGCTACTTAGTAATTACGTTAGTGGAGCAGGACGCTCTAGAACAGTTATTTGCTAACTCTAGCAACGCTGATGACATGATATTAAAGCTGCAGCCCGGTATACGAGCAATCGACATGTTTGTCTATGAAGATGATTACTGGGGCCCGACACTGGAAGCGGCCTTCCATTTGCCCGGAAGAATGCTAAGCCGAATGAAAGACAAAGTGAGGCAGGCACCGGATGAAGACTTTTAATAAATTAGGTTGATGAGAGAAAAATGCCAGCGAAAAAAGAGAGTATAAGGCCGCCTTCGTAGGTGATAGAGGCATTACTGCTAATGCGTGTATTTGCGAGATAACCCGTAGCTGTCAATCAGCAGCATATGGCTGTGTTTTTCCTATTATCGTTGCTTTCATGCAATGATTGGCGTCAATTAGCATAATGGCCTAGTCTTCATCACTAGCATGCCTTGGAACCAATAGTTTTCCTAGGCTACCCCGAAGTAGAATAGAACAGATGTTTTTGTCTATAATTTTAATTTTCGATATTAAATTATGAGCTTATACCACGTGTTTGGTGAGGTTGGTCAAGTCGGAGAGGTGTTCCCTCACCGTCGAGTGCTATTTAAGGATCTTACTCGACGTGAATTAGTAAAGCGATTCATCAAGCCTTATGAGAAAGGAGGTGACTTCTTATCTGACAATCATGACATTATCCCGCTAAGCTTCTTGCGCACGATTGAAATCATTCGGACGGAATATCCAAGCAAGATCGAGCAAGACGAGCTACGTCGCAAAGAACGCGAGGAAATTGAACGGTTGCATGGTCCAGATTCTGGTTATGTCTACGATAGCGCTGGAGACCCTACATATAGAGACCTGAATAAGGTTGGTGAAAATGTCAATCATATTTTCCTCAAAGGACAACCTGGCTACAAAGCTAGACGCTGGGAGCCGTCCTTAAAGGCAATTGCTTGGGTTAGTGGGGTCGTTGCCACAGTGATAGCGGCTGGCATAGTTAAATGGTTAGGTTGGCTTTGATTGTTTCAGTCGACGCTATCTCTCTCCCCGTGCTTTTGGCTGGGTTTTCCACTCTGTCTCGCTAAATTCTTGAATTGACACATATACGAACCTCACTTTGCTTTTATAATGCTGTAAATTGCCTGCCTTAATTCGTTTGTTTCTATCCCCGCTTTAATTAACTCATCATGAAATTTTTGTGAGCCTAGATAGTTTTGTCTCTTTCTATTACGCCTTTCCGCGGCAATATCAATTAATATTAATATATCTGTAGCACCCGTTTGATTTCGATTGATTTCCTCATTAGAAATGCCTAGCGACTCAAGATTGATATCCAAATTCTCATTACCTACTATTTTGTGAACCCCCCCTCTGTCAGCCTAGTTGTCCGGTTGGCGATATCGCCTAAATCTAATCCA
>CAXBKC010000492.1:0-3094 GCA_963975615.1 uncultured Oleiphilus sp. | reverse complement strand
ATATGACCGACTTACTGGAATTTTCTGGTGTTGATGAAGTTAGTTTAATTTTCCTACCATAAAAATAGGACTATTATTAAACATATTAAGTAAGCCTCGCCCTTTCTCATCAAAGCGACTGTTATTGAGTTCTGAGCACTATGACTAAATCATTAAAAGCAGTTTTACTATCCGCATTGGTGCTCCCAGGTTGTGGACATTTTTCTTTAAAAAAACCTATCCAAGGCTGTCTTTTAGCATTTATCTCCACAATCTGTATCTATATATTATTCTCTACCACGATGCAGATAGCCCAAGATTTAAGTGTACAAATTCAGAATGGTCAGATTCCTTTAAACTTAGCTAATCTAAATGAATTAGTTTCAAAAGAATTCAATTCTGACAAAGCACAAGGTGCAAACGCTTCAGTCTTTATTCTTAGCATTTGCTGGATCATTGGCATTATCGATTCATATAGAATTGGACGTACAATACCCTCACCCTAGTACCTAACACTTCAAGTAGAGGCACTCAGACCTTTCAACATAATATTTGCCTTACCGGCTAAATATCGCTCTCGAAAAACTTGAAAGTAGTTTTTTAAAGACGATGCTGCATCTAAATCGCCCTGAAGCTTTAAGACCTCTATCCCAACCTCTGCCGTACACAATTGGTGCAGGTGAGCCGCTTCACGCAAACTATATTCTGATGGCTCATTAGGCTGTAAACCCAAGACAGGCAAACGCTGTAAATACTCACTACGAAACATTTTTTTTGCTTCGCGCCAAGTACCATCTAACAAAATATAAAGTGGTTTCTTGCTCACCCTACTTCCACCCAAATCATCAAGATAATTTATGCGCAATGATGCCTCGGCATATTCATGCGGAAACACCACAATGGGTAAATAATCTGGGTTTTCTAATAAGGCTTTTAATGCTGGATCTAATACGGTTCGCTGCCACAGAAAGGAAAAGTTATCTTCCACCACATCCGCAATTAAACGGCCTGTATTGCTCGGCTTAAAGACTTCACCTTGATAGAAAATAAAACAAAAAGCACAACTCGTTTTTGTGTTTGGGCGTGCAGAACAAATACAATGATGTTCAGCCAACATGCAATGATGACAGCGCTTTAAGCTACTTCCGCGCGCCACAAAAGGCCGACGTACATTGAGCATTTCCTTATCACGCAGAGTAACAACTGAATTAGTAAACATAAGTAATTACTCAGAAAAAGAAAAAGGTTCAAGCTCTGACACACCAGCCATTCTCTTGCCAGTAATAGGATGATCAAACTCAATTTTATAGGCATGGAGCATTAAACGATCTGCCATATCGAACACGTCTTTTGATGAATACAAGTCACAACCCAATATCCCATGCCCTAGCTCACGGCTATGAATTCTAAGCTGATGGGTTCGCCCAGTTTCTGGGGTAAACTCAACTTTGGTTATGTCTGGCGAGGTTTGTCGCTCCAGCACACGAAAATTGGTTCGAGCTTGTTTACCATTCGTAGAGCATATCTTTTGCAGGGGAAATTCACCTTTAGCAATCGGAAAATCAATCACGCCATTTTCAGACTCAATCGTGCCATTCAAAAATGCGACATAAGACTTATCGATCGACCTAGCCTCAAATTGTTTAGTAAAGTTTGCAGTCACAGCTTTATTTAAGGCCACCAGCATAATGCCGGAGGTTCCAAAATCTAAGCGATGCACCAAGATGGCTGTAGGGTGAGCCTTTGTCAGACGATAATGTACTGAATCGAAGTTAACAGGGTTTCTTCCCGACAGACTCAACAAACCAGATGGTTTGTGAATCATCAACATACTTTCATCCTGATAAAGAATTTCAACCTGCTCGTGGCACACTGGCGCTATAAAGGTATCAACTAAAAATGTCATTTAGCTTCAGGTTCTTCTTTAGGGTGAATATCTTCTAAGGGTTGTATCTCTTCCAAAGGAACCTCTTCAAATTGGTCATTTAAGGGGTTCAGCTCATTAATTACTGGTGACACTTCTGGCATAAGAGCAACATAAGGCTCTTGGTGATCGACGTCCACAGTTAAGCCCTTACCTAAGCGATATTGGACATACACGCATAAAGTAAGCAATAAAACAGTATTCCCGATATACATACCACCCGCACCAACCCACTCGATTAACGCGGAGCTAACAACCGGCCCTATACAACTACCAATCCCAAAACTTAGTAACAAAGTAGCAGAGGCAGAAATCATTTGATCATGACTAATACGGTCATTCATTAAAGCAACACCAACCGGGTATATTGCCGCAACAAAGGCCATAAACGCACCATTAGCGATAATCACAAGCCAGAATGACTCTAAATTAGATGAGAGTATGAGACTACAAAGCGCACTTAAGCCAGCCAAGTAAAGGAGCATTGTTACACGGTCAATTCGGTCGCATAACCAACCGACTGGCCAAGCAAATAACATAGCCGAGAAAACAGATGCCGACATAAACCAGGCAATCTGATCAACAGAAAAACCTATTAAGTTCGCAAATAATGGCCCGACTCCATAAAATGAACTGACAATAATTCCGGAGACTAAAGTAGATACTAAACCAAGTGGAGATACCGCAAACACTTTAGAGAGAGATAACCTTTCTATTTTTTTTTCTAAATGTGGAGCCTGCATCCTAGTAAGGCTAAGTGGAACGATGGCGGCAATTAAAATGGCAGCAACCAAACTAAATAGAAAATAATTACTCGGGTGACCCAAGGTAACCAAAAGCTGACCAATCGACGTCGCCAGATAAAAACAAACTTGATACAAACTAAAAATGGTTGAGCGATTATCATTCGTTGCAATCGCACTAAACCAGCTTTCAGAAATAATTAGCAAGCCTGCCATCGCAAAGCCACCAACGATTCGTAAACCAAGCCAAAGTGGGAAATTATCTGTCATAGGGTAAACCAGAGAAGCGATCGCCAGCACCGCACAAAACACAGCAAATGCACGAATATGCCCGACCCGCTGAATCACCACGCTAGAATACAATGAGCCCAAAACAAAACCGATGGAATAGCTCACCATCACCCCACCGATCAAGCGAGGGTCGACCTCATCCAAGCTCAAACGAATA
>CAXBKC010000491.1:0-3097 GCA_963975615.1 uncultured Oleiphilus sp. | reverse complement strand
TTTATTTCAATTTGTGGATGCTTGGCAGGTTATTTTGATGGGCGCCTTGAGAGGATTCAAGTTAGGTCAGTCGCCTACTATGGTCGCTATTTTTAGTTACTGGGGTGTTGGTATTCCTTGCTCTTACTTTGCGAGCAAAGTTTGGGGCGCTCCGGGTGTATGGATGGGGATGGGGCTAGGTTTAGGCTTGTGTGCAATTTTGCTAGGATTGCTCTTCAAGTATCAGCTGAAAAAGCAATCTTTACTAATGATGAGCTAAGCTTTCATTGATATCGACAAGAATACTCAACACTCCAAAATGACCATAAATCTATCCCTGCAGAAGAGGCAGGTAATAAGATAACATTATCTAGTAGGCCGAACAGCGCTTCGATAGGGCCAGTTTTTGTTGTGACCTGATTCCAATCCAGACCAGGACAAACCCTATTTATATCCAGAGGGTTACTAATTTCAGCAATTTGATAAATGCCTTGGTGATACCACTTATCAAAGCGAATTGAGCGGCCTGGATCAATCTCTAGATTTTTATTGTCGCTAAATAAAGTATTGTAAGAAATACTATCATTAGGATCAGCTATAACCTCACCATTTTCAAAGTGAATAACAGCGCAGCCACTAAACTGTAAGAAGGTGAATACGATTAAAAAGCTGATTAATTTATGCATGCTTTTCATTACTTATTCTCCTCTTCGCACCAGACTTTCGCTGTACGAGGTAAATATAGCCCTAAGCTCAAACCGCTCCATAGAACATCCCATGAACTAAACTTAGTCTGCATTTGTTTAACAGCCTTATCCTGACAAATGTCTTTGACATTAATATGATGCTCTCCAATAAAACCCCAAAGATAGAACTTTTTAGACTCTTCATAGTGAGGGCGATTCTCAAAGTTGGATTCACCACTTTGAGTAATGGTAACGGCGGCACATCCAGAAAGAACTAAAAATAGACAGGGTATTAAGGTTTTTAAGAGTAAACGCATCGGGCATCCATGTATCTATTATTAAATGATAAGTAATTATACGCATCTTTAATTTTTTTCAGGCGAACCAGTAAACAAATTTGCTTACTGGCCTGGTAGTCTTTTGAGTTTATGCGTGAGGTTTTTTCTGGCTTTTTAAGTTTTGCTCTGCTTTATGGGTTTTTTTAAGTATTTTTCTTTTTTGTATTATCTTTTTAACTTCGCCGCCTATATGTTGTTCACCACGAATTTTAGCTAGCTCTATTTGCTTCTGACGTTCTTTAAAGCGCTGCATTTGCTCAGGGCTAATCTTTTCATAGCAATGGGAACAGCTTACCCCTTCCATGTATTTGTCGCTTTTTTTATCCTCTTCGGTGATTGGTAAGCGACAAGCATTACATTGATCATATTGGCCTTTTTGTAACTTATGATCGACAGCAACTCGGTTGTCAAAGACAAAACATTCACCTTCCCACATAGAGTCATGTTCTGGCACATTTTCTAAATATTTTAAGATGCCGCCTTCCAGGTGGAATACTTCATCAAAACCTTGTTGTTTCAAGAATGCAGTAGATTTTTCACATCGAATGCCGCCGGTACAAAACATAGCGACTTTTTTATGCTTTTGGGGATCAAGATTTTCTTTGACGTATTGAGGGAACTCTCTGAAAGTCTCTGTGTTCGGATTGATTGCGTTTTTGAAGGTGCCAATATGTACTTCGTAATCATTTCGGGTATCAATTAGTAACACTTCAGGGTCGGATATGAGCTGGTTCCAATCTTCGGGCTTTACGTAGGTGCCAACGATCTCTTTAGGGTCGATATCTTCTACGCCCATTGTGACAATTTCTTTCTTGAGTTTTACTTTTGTCCGGTGAAACGGGTTTTCTTCATGATAAGACTCTTTAAAACTCAAGTTCTCAAAGCGGCTGTCAGATAGCAGCCATGCTAAAGCTTTATCGATTGACTCACGGTCGCCAGCAATCGTTCCGTTGATACCTTCGTGTGCTAATAGAAGCGTACCTTTGATTTTATTGTTGAGAAGTAGCGTGAGAAGCGGTTCGCGTAACTCTTTATAGTCATCAAGAATCGTGAACTTGTAAAGCGCGCATACCACGACATTTTTCTTTGAAGTGGCTGGGCTCTCAGTAAATAATTTCTTTGTTGTAGGCATTTATTTTCTCCGCGAGCTGAATCGTAAATCCAGAGCGTTTAAGTTGTCATTTATTAAAGGTTAGTTGTCTTCAGTTTTTGAAGATTTTAAGTGTTCCATAATTTGTTTTTTCAGGCTTTTAGGGATTGCTGTAATGGTGAGCGTATCTGACTGCTCGTCAAACAGAATGGTCTGTTGCATCAAGTCTGATGAGAATGAGAGGCTAAGCCCATTTCCTTTTCCTGAAATTCGAACCAGATGTTTTAGTTTGCGAGTATCTGGCCTTAAATTCTGATCAGCGTTGAGTTGCGCATGTTGAAGTGCATATTCCGCGAATTGATCAGGCTCTTTATCATTCACATAGTTTGAAAGCGCTTTTAAGGGCACCGCTTCACCAAGCTGCTGCTGTTCAACACAAAACTCATAGGCTTTTTGGTGAACGTGTGCGGCTTCGTCTTGTGGGGCTTGTTTTACATAGCCAGAAAGTACTTCCATTAATGTTTCAGTTTCTTTGGCGCAGTCTACGATACTCTTGAAACTACAGGCTTGCATAAATGCCTCGCCAATTTTTCCCGAAGAGCGTGCTTTGACTAAGCAAAGGAAGGGCTCATCGTTATCCTCAAGCCATGCTGACTCAAGGTCAATGCGAACTGCTAAATCTAACTTGCTTGGGCTTAGGTATTCTGTTGTATCAAGCTCTAGCTGAGAGTTAATGCTTAAACCGGCCACGCTTTCTAAGGCAAAAACATAAAAGCGTTCACCATCAGCTCTGTCTTCATGAATCAGTGCAATGGTGGCGTCTATAAGGTCACTGGTTTTATCAACAAGTTCTTTAAAGTTTTCTATAAAGTGTACAGATAGCTTTTCGAAACTTATTTTTTGGCTGTTGTATTCTTTTAGCAGGCTTTGAAATGGAGATGAGCCTATATCAGGATCGAATTGACCAAATAGCTTGCCCGACTTGAATTGAAAGTTCTTCTTAA
>CAXBKC010000490.1:0-3105 GCA_963975615.1 uncultured Oleiphilus sp. | reverse complement strand
TATACCTTTGGTGCGGGTATGACCGGCGGCTTTGCCTATGTACTCGATCAGTCAAATGCCTTTGTCGATAAATACAATCATGAATTAGTTGATATTCAGCGCGTTTCAACTGAAAAAATGGAGCCTTATCGTAATCACTTGCGTAGCGTTATTCGTGAACACGTTGCCGAAACAGGAAGTGAGTGGGGCAAAGTACTCTTAGAAGATTTTGAAGATTACATCGGTCGCTTCTGGCTGGTTAAACCCAAAGCAGCCAGTTTGTCTCACTTACTAAATAATATGCGTTCTCGACCAGAATAGTTTGATTTCTAATTAAACTATTCCCAAGCGACTGAGGTTTTATAATGACAAAACGATTAGATAATAATTTCCAATTCATTGATGTTGGTCGAGTAGATCCTAAAAAAGTTGCGATGGAACATCGTACCCAGGATTTTGGCGAAATTTATCAAGACTTCGAACAGGGTGAAGTTGCATCGCAAGCACACCGTTGTTTAGAGTGTGGTAACCCATACTGTGAATGGAAATGTCCGGTACATAACTATATTCCAAATTGGTTAAAGTTGGTGTCAGAAGGCAATATATTGGAAGCCGTAGAGCTTTGTCATGAGACGAACTCACTGCCTGAAGTTTGCGGCCGAGTTTGCCCTCAAGATCGACTGTGTGAAGGTGCTTGTACTTTAGATGCTGGCTTTGGCTCTGTTACCATTGGCTCGGCAGAAAAATATATAACCGATACCGCATTTGCTATGGGTTGGCGTCCAGACATGTCTAAAGTTGTTTGGACAGATAAAAAAGTAGCCGTTATAGGTGCTGGCCCTGCGGGTCTAGCCTGTGCAGATGTATTGATCAGAAATGGCGTAAAGCCAGTTGTTTTTGATAAGAACCCTGAAATTGGTGGTTTGCTAACCTTCGGTATACCTGAGTTCAAGCTTGAGAAGAATGTTATGTCTCTTCGACGTGAGATCTTTACGGATATGGGGATCGAGTTCCGTTTGAATGTTGAAATTGGTAAGGACATTCAAATTGAAGAACTGATGTCAGAATATGACTCTGTTTTCATGGGAATGGGAACTTATAAATATATGAAAGGTGGTTTTCCTGGTGAAGATTTACCTGGTGTTTATGATGCACTGCCTTATTTGATTTCTAATGTGAATCGTAGAATGGGTTTTGAAAAAGATCCAAAAGACTTCATTGATTTAGCAAATAAAAAAGTAGTCGTTTTAGGTGGTGGTGACACTGCAATGGACTGTAACAGAACCTCTATTCGCCAGCAGGCAGAGCGTGTTATTTGTGCTTATCGACGCGATGAGGCAAACATGCCTGGCTCTCGTAAAGAAGTGCAAAACGCTAAAGAGGAAGGCGTTGAGTTCTTCTTTAACCGTCAACCGGTTGCTATTGTTGGTGAGGAGAAAGTAGAGGGTGTTAAGGTCGTTATGACAAAGTTGGGGGAGCCAGATGAGAATGGTCGTCGTCGCCCTGAAGTTGTTGAAGGTAGTGAAGAAATTATACCTGCAGATGCTGTACTAATTGCATTTGGCTTCCAGCCTAACCCGCCAGAATGGTTGTCTGAGCTTAAAGTCGATGTGAATAGCTGGGGTGGAGTGGTTGTTAATCCAGAAAAAACAAATACTTCGACAAGTATAAGTGGTCATCCTTTCCAAACAGCAAACCCTAAAATATTTGCTGGTGGAGACATGGTTAGAGGGTCTGACTTGGTTGTGACTGCGATCGCAGAAGGTCGACAGGCAGCTGAAAGTATTTTGGATTACTTGGATGTATAACTGGGATCTTGGTTTCTTATAAATTGTCCAGCGTATAGAATGTAAAAAGGCACGGCTTATTAGCTGTGCCTTTTTTGTATAATGCGTGATAGTTATCAATTATTTGTCTAGAGAGTGAATATGACCGAGCTAAAAAATGATCGTTTCTTACGTGCCTTGGAACGTAAACCAGTTGATGTAACCCCTGTATGGATGATGCGTCAAGCGGGTAGATATCTTCCTGAATATCGTGAGCTTCGCACGAAAGCAGGTGACTTCATGAGTCTTTGCAAAAATAAAGAGCTAGCTTGTGAAGTAACGATTCAGCCTTTAGAGCGTTATGATTTAGATGCGGCAATTCTGTTTTCAGATATCTTAACAATTCCAGATGCGATGGGCTTAGGTTTATATTTTGAAACAGGCGAAGGGCCGCGTTTTAAGAAAGTGGTGCGAACAGCAAAGGATGTAGAAACTTTGCCGGTTATCGATACGCTCAAAGATCTTACTTATGTCACCGATGCCGTAAGTACCATTAGAAAAGAGCTGAATGGCCGCGTTCCTCTTATAGGCTTTTCTGGAAGTCCGTGGACCTTGGCAACGTATATGGTCGAGGGTGGAAGCTCTAAAGATTTTCGTCATATAAAGGCCATGATGTATTCACAGCCGGAAGTTATGCACCTGCTTTTGGAGAAGATTGCTTTATCTGTTATCGATTATCTTAATGCTCAAATTAGAGCGGGAGCGCAGGCCGTTCAGATCTTTGATACTTGGGGCGGAAGTTTAAGTGACGTTGCTTATAAAGAATTCTCTCTTAGTTACATGAATAAAATAGTAGCGGGTTTAATTCGAGAGCATGAAGGTAGAAAGGTCCCGGTTATTTTATTTACCAAAGGTGGTGGGCTATGGTTGCCTGAAATTGCAGATTCAGGTGCAGATGCTTTAGGTTTAGATTGGACCATGGATATAGGGCGAGCGCGCAAGTTAGTTGGCGATAAGGTTGCACTTCAGGGGAATATGGATCCTTCAGTCTTGTATGCTTCTCCCAATGTGATCAGGGCTGAAGTAGAGAGAATCTTGAAGTCCTACGGTACAGGAGCGGGGCATATTTTCAACTTGGGTCATGGCATTCATCAATTTGTTGATCCCAAGAGTGCCGGTGTTTTTGTTGATGCTGTTCATGAGCTAAGCGCGAAGTATCATCAATCATAAGTAGTTCAACGCTTTAAATCACCTTATATTGAACATAAAAATACCCAGAATTAACTGGGTGTTTTTTATTGATAAGTCTTTTGTAAACGTCTAGCCAAGCACACCTGTCATCTAACTTCTAAACTAACAT
>CAXBKC010000489.1:0-3107 GCA_963975615.1 uncultured Oleiphilus sp. | reverse complement strand
TTTTGTTTGCTGCTTTCATTGCATCTAAAACTTCTTTAGGGAAAGTCTTAACCTGAATGTCTGGGAATTCTGTGCTCATACTTGCCCAGTTTTCGCCACTTACATGGGTTGAGTGAGCATACATATCAAAAGCAGATGCTTTTATTGCGATGCGTAAGATTTCTTGAAGGTCTTCTGGAAGGGATTCAAAAGTCTTCTTGTTGACCAAAAACTGTAATTCAGCCGCAGGCTCATGCCAGCCTGTATAGTAATAAGGCGCAATTTTGTGGAAGCCCATTCTTAAATCTAAAGAAGGTCCAACCCATTCAACAGCATCCACTGTGCCGCGCTCTAAGGCAGTGTAAAGCTCGCCTGGTGGAATATTTGTCGGCTTAGCGCCTAGTTCGGCCAGTACTTCGCCTGCGAAACCAGGAATACGTATTTTTAAACCCTGAAGATCTTCAAGTGAGTTGATTTCTTTTTGAAACCAACCGGCCATTTGGTTACCGGTATTGCCGCCAGGAAAAGAGATTAGGTTATGTGGAGCATAGAGCTCATCCATTAGTGCTAAACCGCCACCATAATAAAACCAAGCAAATTGCTCTGATGCAATCATGCTAAATGGCATAGTAGTAAAAAACATAGAGGCCGGAATCTTACCCTTCCAATAATAAGATGCAGAATGGCCCATATCATATTGGCCAGACTTCACCATATCGAACACCCCAAAAGGTGCCTTGTGTTTATTGGCAGAATCAATCTGAATGGTTAAGCGTCCACCAGACATTTTCTCGACCATGCCCGCCATATTTTTTGAGGTATCGCCAAAAACAGGAAAATTTGGCCCCCACGTTTCAGCAAGCTTTAGTTTGTAAGTTTTGACAGAGGCGGTATTTGATGTCGCTTGTTTTTCACTGCAAGCAGAAATAAATAAAGCAGTACTGATAAAGAATAGTGAGACCAAAATTTTGAGTTTAAGCATTGGGCGTTCCCTTTTATTTTTTTAGTTCAAGCCAAAGAGCGTGCACATAATGTTTTTGCATTAGCGATGGGCAAGAAATTTAACAGACTTGAGAGGTGCTGAAAAGCGAGAAGCGTGTGCTTTGCGGATTTACTGACTATTTATTCGATATTGCCGAGGCGAAACACCACTCCAGCGTTTAAATGCATGGGAAAAATTACCGGCTTCGCTATAACCTAGCTGTTGTGAAATCTCATTTAAGTTTAAATCAGTTCGCAGCAAAGCCCTTGCTCGTTCGAAACGGACTTCATTGAGTATATCCTGAAACTTATAGCCCTCATCAAAAAGTCGTCTGCGTATACTTCGCTCGGGTATCTCAAGTCTTTTACATAATTCGGCTAGCGTCGGGAAGCTACTGTCATTTGATTGCAATACGGTCTTTATTTGTTCTGATAGGCTTCGTCGATGGCTGATTTTTTCTAATAGTTGTTGGCATTGTAAACGGCAATATTCAGAGGTTTCAGGATCGCGTAAAGGCATTGGCGTACTTAAAACTTCAATAGAAAAATGTATGCTCATTTGATCTTGATTAAAGCGAACAGGGCATTGGAAGTTATTTTCATACTCTTTTATATTTAGCGGTTCCTGATGCATTAAATCAATGCTACTTAGAGGAAAGGGTTTTTCAAGTGCGGACGCCGAGCCATAGATAATGGCGCTACAATCCCTATCTTCATAGAAGGTCATTAAACTACTATCAAGTGTTTTATTGTGCCTCATAATGATGCTGGCTTCGTTACCTTCTAAGGCAAAGTCGAGCTCAAAGTGGCTAAAGCTTAAAGGGCCAAAATCTTTGGCGATTTTTAAGGCTTCGCCTAAAGTCTGTGCACTTAAAATGGCATAGCCTAAGATGCCATAGTTTTCTAAACGGTAAGCTTTACCAAGCTTTAAGCCCAGCAGTGGGTCTTGGCTTATATCTAATAAGCGTCGATAAAACGCAAACTCCTGTTGTAGTGAAATACCTTGATCGCTTTGTTCTAAATCAGCCAAAGAGATCCCCGAGCCTTTTAAACACTCAATGGCTGTGTATCCCATGTTTTCCATCGCCGATAAGGCGGGTCGAATACCCTTGATGTGATGAGCTACACTCGTTTCATTTACTAAGGCCTGTTTTTTTTGATCGTCTAGGTGCTTGTTGGAGGTAGAAGCTGATGAGTTAGGCATAGGAAAAGGCTCTTTTATTGTTGTTCTTTTTTTAAAGAATAACGTATTCTGGCCGAAATTCACATGCTATTGAAAGAATTTCACATTCCGTCTCAAGGTCTTCGCTTTTAAAGTTTATATTCCCAAATTAGGTAGTTGTAGATATAAAGGTGACGTATGCAGGTTCAGAACAAACGCAGGCCTAAGGTTGTTATTATTGGCGCAGGAATGACTGGCATGCTGGTGGCGATTAAGCTTAGAGAGGCCGGCATTCACGATATCGTCATTTTAGAAAAGATAGATAAAATAGGCGGAACCTGGCGCGAAAATACCTATCCCGGTGTCGCCTGCGATATCCCCGCGCATATGTATACCTATTCATTTGAGCCAAACCCAAATTGGAGTCATCGTTTTGCGCACGGCGATGAGATTCAGGAATATTTTGAGCATGTTGCAAATAAATATAAGGTCTTGCCCATTATCCGTTTTAACGAGGCGGTGACCTCGTGTCATTTTAATGATGCTAAATGGACGCTGAAAACCAGTCAAGATCAAACCTATGTCGCCGACTTTGTGGTGAGTGCGACGGGTATCTTGCATCATCCTGCCAAGCCTAATATCCCTGGCTTAGAGTCTTTTAAGGGCGCTTGTTTTCATACGGCAGAATGGGATCATTCTGTTTCTTTAAAGAATAAAAATGTTGGAGTGATCGGGACAGGCTCTACAGCGGCTCAATCAATCCCTGAGGTAGTAAAGGAAGCTACCAAGGTCTCTGTTTTTCAGCGCACTCCGCAGTGGATAGCGAATTTACCCAATAAGCAATTTTCCGAAAAGACCAAAGCGCGCTGGTTGCAAAAGCCACAGTTATTAAAGCGACTTTATCGATGGTATACCTTCGGCGTAGAGCAAATATTTTCTAAAGCAGTTATTGGTAAACAAATTCCATATAATATCGTGAATATTA
>CAXBKC010000488.1:0-3109 GCA_963975615.1 uncultured Oleiphilus sp. | reverse complement strand
ATCTGAAAAGCTTCCATCTAATACTAATGTATATTCATTGCCTCTGTGCGTGTGCACAGGTAGTTCTTTCCCCGCGGATATTTTATAAAATTTAGCAGTATATCCATTTCCGGAAAAAGGTAATTGAAATTCTTTTAGGCTGCTTGTCATCCCAGACCAAGGTAGTTGGCCAAACTCTTTATTGACAAAACGGCGCAAAGGCTTAGGTAAGTTTTGTATTAGTTTTATCTCGGAAGCGGCACTAGCTTCAGAATTAATCTGAGTTTCATTTGCTGCACTAGGTTCAGGTAACTCTAGTTTGCACAGTAAATTATCAAGTAGCTGAGGTGCAACAGGAACGTCTTCAGTATTCATAAGAATTTCGCCACCAAGGCGGTCATACAACGCAGCGCGTTGCTGACAATGAGCACAATCCTCCATATGGCAGGCGACAATAATACCAAGAGCATCTGGCATTTGGCCGGCCGAGAAAGACATTAAAAGTTCATCAGAAGGATGATAATTAGCCATGACATATTTTCTTTTGCAAGTGTATCGAGTTTTTTCATTGCCAAACGGAGTCTGGATTTAATTGTGCCTAAGGGCAAGTCGAGTTCGTTCGCTATTTCACTATGCGATTTTCCTTCAAAATAAACCTTAAATACAATTTGCCTTTGTTCTTCTGGCAATTCATATAAGAGAGTACGGACGATGTTAGCATTCAGATCACTCTCTACATGTTTTTCTAATTCTTCGGACTCTGGCTCTGGCCATAAATCGTCTGAGCATATTAAATCTGGGCGCTGTTTACGGATAAAGTCGATGCGCTTATTACGCACAATGGTATAAAGCCAGGTAATAGCCGAGGCAGTTTGTGGGTTGAATGTTGGTGCTTTTCGCCAAACGATAAGCAGGCATTCTTGGACTATTTCTTCGGAATCAGCGTGGTTCGCACCACAGCGAATGGCATAAGCTTTTAGCTTTGAAGAAACACGGTTAAATAACTCAATAAAGGCTTGTTTGCTTTGATGCTCGGCAATTTCAAGAATAAGAGAGTTAAGAGGTGAATCTGCCAGATTCGTATTGTTATTACTGTCAGAGCTCAAAGATAAAGTCTCGTGATGATCATAAGGGTAAGAGAACTAGAAGAATAACAGAACTTTAAGTGATCCATAACACCCAGATAGACGTAAAGCTAACATAATTGAAAAAACTGGAGTTTCAGAATGTTAGAGTTAGATGTTTTAGTCATCGGGGCAGGTATGTCAGGTCTTATTGCGGCAACCGAGTTACAAAAGACTGGTCTTAATGTAGCCGTGGTTGAAAAAGCCCGAGGCAGTGGTGGCCGGCTTTCATCTAAGCGAATCGAATCATCAAAAACTAAAGCCATGATCAGTTTCGACTTGGGCTGCGCGAGCTTCGATGCCAAAACAGAACTTTTTCGTTCACACCTGGAAACTTGGTCTTCAGAAGGTATTGCTAAAGTATGGCGCTTTTCGGAAGCGACAGGTAGCCAGTATGTTGCTACACCAAGAAGCTCGAGTATTACTCGTTATCTGGCAGGTCAGCTTGATGTCCATTTTGCGACTAGAGTGACTGAAATTCGTAAAGATAATGGGCTCTGGTCGGTTTTCATAGAAGAATCAGGACTGCAGGTGAAGTTCGCCCAAACGAAACACATTATCTTTGCCACGCCGCCTCAGCAAGCAGCAGATTTACTTCCAGAGGGTCATCCTTTTATCTCAGCACTAAGTCAGCCTATTTTGCTACCTCAGTGGGTACTTATGCTCAATGTAAAAGGACGCTTGGAACTTAGTGATGAGTATTACGAGTTTAGCGACTCAATTATTTCTAGCTTGATATTAGAGCCAAGTAAGCCAGAAAGAGTTGAGTATGATGACCATCAAACTTGGGTTCTGCAAGCAGATACCAAGTGGACCAGTGATAACTTAGATACAGATAAAACCAAGTTGGAGCATGAGTTAGTCGCAGAACTCGCATCAAAAACAGGGACGCCCATTATTGTTGAAGATGCGTATTTGCACCGTTGGTTATATTCGGTTGCTAAATCTAATGAGCTTACTGGAAGTGTATTTTTAGACGATACAAATGGTATATGGGGCTGTGGAGATTATTTAGCGGACACTACAAAGTTATCTGGTGTAGAGGCCGCTTTTATTAGTGGCTATCAATTGGCGAAAAATTTTCAACTTTAAAAGATCTAAATTCAATTAAGTCACGTAAGTGTTTATATAAATAACTTTAAATAAACTTCAGAAGGTGTACCAATGAGCGTCCAACCAATTAAAAAACCTAGTTTTGCATCTTCTACAAGTGAAAACTTAGAACAAAGTAGTAAGCCTATCCTTGGTATTAGTGGCTGTTTAATGGGAGAAGAAGTTCGTTTCAATGGTGGGCACAAGCTTTCAAAATTTTGTACTCAGGTGTTATCACAGTATTTTGACTTTCGTCCAATTTGTCCCGAAGTTCAGATCGGTTTGAGTGTGCCGCGTCCAACCATTCGTTTGGCAGAAAAAGCTGGCGTTGTGAGAGTGATCGCGACAGACAATCCAGATATCGATTACTCGCAAGACTTGATCAATCTTGCTCAAGAGGTCGCGCCTTCAATGCAAGGCTTGAGTGGCTTTATTTTTATGCAGAAATCACCAAGCTGCGGGGTGAATAGCACTAAAGTATATGGCGAAAAAGGCCAGCCAATTTATATGGCTGATGGAGCCTTTTCAGGTGAGCTAAAGCGCCTTTTACCTTTAATGCCAGTGACTGAGTCAGGACGCTTGAACGACAATCCAATTAAGGAGAATTTTATTACTTCTGTTTATGCCTATCATGATTGGCAGACCAAGGTCATGCCCAACTTATCAGCCAAAGTATTGACTGACTTTCACCACCGTCATAAGTTAATGCTAAGCGCACACAAAGAGTCTGTTGCTATTAACTTAGGCCAAATGTTGGCAAATATGAAAGGTAAAGATATTCAAATGATTGCAGAAAGTTATATTCAAGAATTTATGATGGCTTTAAAGCAGCCCGTTTCTCGCAACCGCCATGCAAATATTTTAATGCGAATGCAGCGCTTCTTAAAAAGAAAACTAGATGCGTCTGAAAAACA
>CAXBKC010000487.1:0-3122 GCA_963975615.1 uncultured Oleiphilus sp. | reverse complement strand
TAACGTTTCTTAAGTTAATGCAGCATTTGTCTTCAAGTATTAGAGCACAGCACCCTTCAGTTGATTTAGAAGACGCCAAAGCCATGAGCTTATTAATCCAGGTTCAACAGGCCTTAATCGGCGTTTGGCATATGACACACCCAACAGGGGCAATTGCACAAGTACTCGAAAAACCACCCTTGGATGTATTCAAGAGAAGTTTTGAGAGCGCACTCAGAGAGCATGTTCAGCTCTTAGTTATGCAATTTTCTGCGCAATAGTTAAACTGAAACGAAAAACTACAGCAGCGCCTTAATATCAGCGGCAATAGCTTTAGGTTCGGTATTTGGTGCATAACGCTTAATCACTTCGCCATTCCTATTGACTAAGAACTTAGTGAAGTTCCATTTAATTTTTTCTGAACCCATTAAGCCTTTTGCTTCAGCTTTTAAATATTGATACAAAGGATGGGTGTTATCTCCATTGACTTCAATTTTTGAAAACATTGGAAAAGTGACACCATAGTTTAAACTACAAAACTCACTTATTTCACTGTCACTTCCAGGGTCTTGTTTTAAAAACTGATTACAGGGAAAACCCAGTATTTCCAAACCTTCTTCATGCAACTCTGAATACAATGCCTCTAAACCTGTAAACTGCGGTGTAAAACCACACTTACTCGCCGTATTCACAATTAACAATACTTTTCCTTTATAGCTCTCTAATGGAGCCTGCTTTCCCGAAATAGTATTCACTTCAAAATCATAGATACTAGCCATATTGATCATCCCCTTTTTGTCATTATAGTTGTGGTAATACTTTATTTATCAAGCAGCGATACTAAGGCATCATAATCTACAAATCTATCTATAAAACACTTACAAATAGCCATACAATTCGATAAATTTTCATGATAATTATTGATAGCTTGCTTGACTTACAAATGATAATGATTATCATTTGTATAAAATAGAGGAGTTCGTAATGATTAAAAGCAAAGCATGCACACAACAAGAATACACTAATCTTGCCGCTGTAATCCTTGAGGAAGGGATTGAGTCGCCACAAGCCTTAAAAGAAGGTCTAGGGTTTTTACTCAATCGTTATATTGATAACCATAGCTCGGCAATTGCAAACAAAATTGTAGTGCAAATAGAAAAACTTCTTCTCCATGCAGACTGTGTTGGTTTCCCCAACGAACGCTGTACATACTATCGCCTCTTAAATTACTGGCGAGCTAAATGTCTTTAGATAACTTTAAATAGAAAAAATCTATAGCTTAGAGCCTATCAAACAAGCTTAGAGAGGTAATTCTTGAATAAGAAGAATAGGCCGCCTCTAAAGTAAATTGTTGAACAGACAGTAAACTGACAGTCTCAGCGTAATCAATGTTTTCTAATTTACTAAGTATTTCCAGCGTTAAAATTTCTACGTCTTTTAACTGTTCAGCAGTTGATTCAATGGTATTAAGACGAGCACCAATCTGACTACGAGACTCTAAAACAGAAGTCTCTGCACTATCTAAATTACTAATAGAGCTATCTAAATTTGCGCTAAATACCTCACGACCTTCTACGGTCGGCTGAAAGTGCTCCAAAGCATAAACAAACTTTTCAACAGTTGTTAATATTCCTTGTTTGGCTGTTGACTCTACAAAGAATGAGTCTCCAGCAACGGGTGAACCAACGATCTCAAACTGCACCCCATTCATCGTAATAGGGGAATTAGGAACATAAGGCTGGTTTGCTACTAACTCACGTCCCGTGGCTTTATCCGTGATTGAATATTGGTTTGGGCTAGTAAATTGAACAACCATATCGCTTGGGTAAAATTTATCGTAAGCCTCTTGATCTATGATTTGACCGCTTGTAATGCTAGCCGCTGGAACAGCTTTATTACTCGGGTTTGCCTCGGTATAAAAAGTATTTTTATCCACCTCAATATCTTGGAAAATTTCTTTACCATTTTGGGTTGATGCCACTTTTATATTGGATTCAATCTGAACAAAACGCTTCCCTTGATCACCTTGATAAACATAAGAACCCGAGATATTCTTTTGAAAAGGTTCTGTTCCACCCTGAAAACCACTAAATAAGTACTCACCGCTCGCATCCTGTGAATTCAATAAGCCAGCTAACTGATCTAAACGCTCCTTTGCTTCTGCAGAAATAGCAGAGAGATCATCCTTATTTAAAACACCATTACCCGCAGTGATCATCAACTCTCGTACCCGCTGTACAACGCCATTGATACTGCCAAGCAAGTCATCTTGTAAACTCAGATGGCCTTCTGCTAATTCCACATTACGCTGGAATTGGCTATTAACTTCTAGTTCTTGATTCAACTCTAAAATGCGAGTTGAGGCGACAGGGTCATCAGCTGGCGTGAGAATTTTTTTACCCGTTGAAAGCTGCAGCTGCGTTTTTTGTTGCTGCGCAGTTACATCCTGGATAGCTTCTAATCCACGATTGAATAATTGCTGGGTTGAAATTCTCATAATGCCCTACACTTCGACGCTTAGCGCCGTTTAAAGTTGTAAAAACTAATTTATTTATCTGAGATCTTGTTACGACCTTTCAAGCGAAACAAGACCTCTATCTAAAGGTATTCAATAAAGTGTCAAACAACTGCCTTGCTACAGATACAACCTGTGCCGACGCATTATATGCAGCTTGAAACTGAATTAAACGGCCGGCTTCTTCATCTAGGTTTACACCTGAAATAGACTCTCTATTATTTTCAGATTGAGTCAGTAACGCTTTTGCTGATTCGGTATCTAAGCGAGCCCTATTAGTAACTGTTCCTATTTCTTCTATAATTTGGCCATAGGCATCATTGTAACTTACTGCTCCGCCTCCGATAGTTCCTAAACGCTCTAAACCTGCAATATCAAGTGCGTTTCTATTGTCTGAAACACCACCTTGATTATATGAAATAGTAAAACTATCACCCGCTTTAGGCTCACCTTTAATCTCAAATTGAAAACCAAGATAACTTGATGTCGCCACAGGTGCTTGATTAAAAACTGTATTTGAATCTGCCGTTAAGGTAATTCCATCTGACAAAGTCACATCAATTGCACCACCGACAGCAACACCATTGCCAGATGATACCGTTTGGACACTAGCTGCCAATGCACCTGG
>CAXBKC010000486.1:0-3126 GCA_963975615.1 uncultured Oleiphilus sp. | reverse complement strand
CAAAAGCGGCCAACTTAATTGACGCGGATAGGACAAGCTAGTTGACGCCTAACAGTTATCGTAATAACGAGAAAAAAAGGTCAGCAGATGTGAGAATACGGCATTTTCATGCTCGCTAGCACCTGTTGCGGTTTCAGCTATTTGCTTTTTCAACGCCTGAACTTTTGGACTTTGATCTGGCTCAAACCCTGCTTCCGTTGTCGCTTTTATTACAGCTTGAAGTTGCTGCTCAAGATCAGCTTTATTCGCATTGCCAGCATCAGCCAATGCAGTTTGTATTTTTGATTTAAGCTTATTGTCTAGATAGTCATTTATCTCGTCAGCACGCGAATTGAGGATACGGTAAATTCCAAAGTCCAACTCTGGACGGTCAATCTGAAAAATCTCTTTTAGCTTTTTAACTAGCTCGTTGTACTTACTCATAGTCTTCTCTTATAAA
Source organism: uncultured Oleiphilus sp. (assembly GCA_963975615.1). GTDB lineage: Bacteria > Pseudomonadota > Gammaproteobacteria > Pseudomonadales > Oleiphilaceae > PZPK01. Next base: position 2,687 of record CAXBKC010000486.1, on the reverse strand, counting down.
ATTAAATTACTTGCCAACGAATTGTGAACAACTCTGTCACTTCAGTTCTTTGCTTCATGCGCTCTTCTAAAGCAGCGATTAGTTCATCCCGCTTATCAGCAATTTCGTCTTCGATATCAAATATCTCCATTCGCTGGCGTTTTTGTAGTCGTTCCAGTTGCTTGAGCTTCTCTTGATTTTGCTTTTGCTCTTCAACTGTTAGAGCGTGCCTAGACTCTCTCTTTACTGACTTAATTTGTGCCTTCGTATCTCGCAGCGCTTCCTCTGCGGCGAACACTTTGTCTTCAGCCCATTTCTCTAACTTTTCTCGTTCATCTTGAAAATATTTATTATTGGTATCCATCGCTTGAGCGAGTTTAGCTTCTAGCTGCCTTGATTGATTACTGATTAATAATTCAGGGATAGAATCATCAGTAATATCTTGCTGAGTAACACCCACATTAAACAATTTCTTACATGCTTCACCGTCAATGAGTTGGCCTTTATCGGTAATGCCTGTAAACACTAAGTGCTCTTCGGTTTGTAATGCATCAATACGTAATAAGTTTAAAGATAGCCAGCCAGCTTGCCCTTTAAGTTGCTCAGCTACAGATACTTTTCCTTGATGGTTTTGATAATCAAAATGAAGTATCTTTTGAGGTGTTGGGTTGTTTCGTGCGTTTTCTAGCACGTATTCTCCTAACGGGTGAGAAATCCTGTACTTATGTGCATGTTCATTTATTTTTTGTTCTTTCTCATTATGGCGTCTGCCTTTATGGATAAGTTGATATTTCCCTTCAACTTGCTTTGCTATACTTTTGTTCAAAGTAAAACAATAATCACTTTCCTCAAACATGGCATGTGACTTAAGCTGATATTGAGTTACCGCCCAAAACCATCTTGAAACTTTATCTAGCCGTTCTTTCGCTTGATCTAGCTTTATTTTCAGTAAGTCATGAATATCTTCATCAAAGTGTTCTAGCAAGGCTTCCTGTGTTTGCTTCATTTTTGAGTTGATATCATCTTCAAGCTCTTTTTGTAACGCCTCAAATGCCTCTGCAATAGATTCGGGGGAGCGGCACTCTTGGTATATTTGCTGAATACGCTTTTCAAAATCAACACCGCTTTCTAGTGTACCAAGAATGGAATCTGAAGCCCCAAAAACTCCGTCAAACAAATTGAATTTATTTGTTAAAAGTTCTAGCACTCGTTGATCTGCATAATTACGCTGATTCAAGAAGTTAATTACCACTACATCGAATTTTTGACCATAGCGATGACAGCGCCCAATTCGTTGTTCTACTCGTTGAGGATTCCACGGCAAGTCGTAATTAATTAATAAAGAGCAAAATTGTAAATTGACACCTTCAGCAGCCGCTTCAGTGGCTATCATTATTTGTGCGCTATCTTTAAAAGATTCAATTAGCGCTGTTCTTCTGTCAACTTGCGGTGAACCTGTTACGCGATCAGAACCTGCGTGTTCTACCTTCCAGTTTTGGTAAATTTCTGTCGCTTCAGGGGATGTATTCGAACCACTAAATGTGACAATTTTATCTTTAAAGCCATGTTGTGCCAAAAATGAAGCCAAATAAAATTGCGTTCTTTTAGATTCTGTAAAAATAATAACTTTTTGTGCTGCGCCCATTTCAGCCATTTGGCTAAAACCTAGCTCTAGTGCTTTTAATAATGCTTTAGCTTTTTCATCGTTGTGAATATTTTTGGCATTATTAATAAAACTTTCGAGTTCTTTGATTTCTAAATTAAGCGACTGATGATCTATGGCCTCTTGGGCTGATTCTTCATCAAGCAGCTCATCAAAGTCCTCTTCATCTAGGTAATCTGTTTCAATGTCATCATCTTCGATAATTTGAAGCAATATATCATCTGAAGGTTTAGCTCTTTCTTGCTTGAGTTCTTCTAAACGACGCTTCATCACCTCAAGAGTGTTAAGTACAGCATAGGTACTTGATGCTAATAATTTTCTTAGGATCAGCCCTGTTAAATGTTTTTGTCGTTTAGGTAAGGCATAACTATTTTCTTTTTCTAGAAAAGCTGAAACTGCATCATAAAGAGCTTGTTCTTGATCTGATGGGGTAAACGGAACGGTGATAGCTTTACGTTGGGTATATTTAACATATTCGAGAACATTCTTGCGTAAAGTGCGTTTAACAAAGCCAGATAAACGAGCTTTTAGTGCTTCTTGATCACTTTCACCTTGCATAAATTGCTTTCTGAAGGCTTTGTCATCACCAAAAATGTGTTCATCTATTAACGTAGACATACCATACAATTCCATTAAAGAATTTTGTAGTGGTGTTGCAGTTAATAAAAGCTTTTTTCTACCAAATAAAGCACGCTTTAATGCTTGGCCCATTTTGTTACTTTCGCGGTGGGCGTTACGAAGCTTATGCGCTTCATCTATAACAACCAAATCCCACGTTTGCCCGACTAACTTTTCTTCAAGCCTTGCTGCGTAGTGATATGACATGATCACTACTTGCTTATTGTTTAATGGGTTGTAGATACCTGACTTTTGAAGTTGATTATAAGTTTTAGCATCGAGTATTTGCGATGGTAGATTAAACTTTTCCTGTAGCTCTTGTGCCCACTGACGACGAAGAGAAGCAGGACAAATAATAAGAAGCTTGCGCTTACGTTCTGCCCAATACTGGCAAAGCACTAGACCTGCTTCAATAGTTTTACCTAAA
>CAXBKC010000485.1:0-3133 GCA_963975615.1 uncultured Oleiphilus sp. | reverse complement strand
TCCAACAAAGTAGTAACTAGTGATTTCAACTGAAAAACTGAAACAGCTTCGCGTAAATAATGGCTGGTCTCAAGAACAGCTCGCAGAAATTAGCGGGTTAGGTGTTAGAACCATTCAGCGTATCGAAAAAGAAGGCAAATGCTCATTAGAGTCTAAAATGGCAATTGCTTCTGCTTTTCAAATTACACCACATGAACTGGATCAAGTGAATGATGTTGTCATCGGTGAGGGGGGTATAAATTGGAGCGGAATTATTGGCTTAGTAACAACTGTGACCTTAATTATGTTGCTGTTAACTCTCTCGGCAGGGTTGAGCAACTTCATCGATTTATATAGTACAGTGTTAGTCATCGGTCTTCCGTTTGGTTTATCCACAAGTACTTCGGGCTTCATGGTCACGGTCAGGGTGTATCAAGGTCTCAAGTGGTTTGTGTTTAACCCAACCCGAGAAAAGGATCTTCAGTTACTCCCCTCTGCATTCAGAAAAATCATTATCTATAGCTACGCAGCTGGATTGTTGGGCTTTATGATCGGCTTAATCTCAATTTTTACGTATCTGAGTATTAATAGCGAATCATTTTGGAAGGCAATTGCGATTAGTATGCTACCGCTTTTTTGGGGGGCGTTTTTTGCTGAGGTTTTTTTTAGACCTCTCAAACATAAATGTGAGCAACTACTCGCGAAATCATAACCCCCTTATATTTAAGTGCTGGAGTCAGGAATGTACCTAAAACTAATAATCATAGTTTCTTTATGGTGTTCTCAGCTATTTGCTGCTGAGCAAACAATCTCATCCATTATGGATTCAACTTTAGCTGAGTTTGTTCACGCTAATGAGCCAGGCTGTTCAATCGGCTATGGTAAAAACGACAAGGTATACTATGCCCATCGTGGATTATCTAATCTAGATAGCAAACTACCTATTGGTGTTGAAACTCGATTTCTTACAGCATCCATATCTAAACAAATGACATCATTTTTGGCATTACTTATTGCTAAAGAACAGGAGCTTGGTATTGATGATGATATCCATCCTCTTCTACCGAATCTTAAAAAGCCACGGAAGATTACCATGCGTCAGCTAATGAACCATACCAGCGGTATAGCCGACCATTGGACATTATTTGAAATGCAAGGGCGCTCCTTAAAAGAGCCTTACACTCAGCAAGATGCTCTAGACTTAGCCTATAAAAATGACTATCTAGAATTTAGCCCCGGCAGCAGGCACAGTTATTCAAATGGTGGATATGTGGTACTAGCAGATTTAATCGAAACACTTAGTAAAAATTCCTTAACCAAAAGTTTCGGTCAATATATTTCCAAACCTTTGGAACTCGATGCAAATTATTTCGTCTTGAATGAAAGCGGCATAGCGATTGGTTATTTAAAGCGAAAAAGTGGCTTCAAACTCATGGAGACCCAATCTACCATCGCAGGGCCCGGCAACGTAGTAATCTCAATACAAGGATTAGCTAAATGGGCAAAATTTCTTATAGAGCAGATAAATACCAATGAAATGTATAGAGATGGAATTAATCATTCAAAGCATCATTACTTTGCGGGCCTATACGTTCAACCAAGAGATGAGCAAAAAAACACTCCAACTTTAATGTTTCATGATGGCTATTACGAAAACAATACTCAAAGCACTCTCTACTTACCTGAATCAAATGAATATGTTGTATCCATGTGTAATCGAGCTGATTTTAGGCCAGCCGCTCTTAGTCGGAAACTGTTGACGAAATTAGGCAGCATCCCCACAGCTCAAAAAGTAAGTGCAGCTCAAGATGAACCGTCAACTCTCGAAGGTGGCCTCTACTATGATAGTCAGTCAGAAAAAGCAGCACTGTTGTTTGAGGAAGAAGGCGAACGCTACTATTACGGGCCTTTTGTCGGCAGCCCTAAACCTTTAGCACCCAATGGAACACGTAACTGGAAAATGGTTTTGTCATCAAAAACAGTCCTGCTAAGCCATTCTGGCCCAAACCAATTCGTAGTAAATGATTTTCAAAATACATTCAAATTTACTAAGGTTTCTATTGAAAAGCCACAAAGCGATGTGAACAAACCAGTAATACTAAACTATAAGAATCCAATTATCGGAAGCACTAAGTTGAAGCTAGGCAGCCAACCTAATATTAATTTTATTGAGAGTTTTGGTGAAATTCCATTAATGTGCACAAGCGATAACCTGTGTTTCACAGAAGATGGTTATCTTGTAGTCGATGCGATAAACACCAATGAGATACGAATTTCGACCAAAGATATTCAAGGAGTTAGATTTACTCTAATTGAGTGACTCTAAACTTTTTATATAGAGTCATTTATAGCGAAATAGATGGAACATATGGCAGTCAAAGAATGATGAATGAGCTTAATCATCTAGAACGGCAGATTAACCCTGCGCAATTAAACTCATTGGTCTGGCGATATTTCGTATATAAGAATAATGGAATAGTCCAAAGCAACGTCACCATAAACATGGACACATCTCACTAGTCGCATATGAGATAAAATTAATGAAAATTGCCTAACAAAGTGTCCAAGTTTATTGACCATTGCATAATATGACAGGCAGCAATGAGCTTAAACCAGACCCACAAACGAGCAAATATTTTCAATAATATTACACTAAATATGCTCATGGCTTTGCAAAGGCTTAATGTCCGCAATTGGCTCAGCCTGTGTGAAAACGTTTTGATCACTTTTTCGAATAAGTACCGAATACTTATGGTCAGTCAATCTCAAAACAAGATAATAAATCACTCTATATTTGCTATAATATTCATTAGGTTAATTGATTATATGTTGGCTATATGTCACGTCATATTAAAGGTTCATCTCGCTCCCAAGTAACCCTCTTTCCAGAAATACTTGAAGATTTTGTCGCTAAAGAAAATCCTGTTAGAGTAATTGATGTATTTGTCGATGGATTAGATTTAGAAAGCCTTGGTTTTAAAGGAGTTCAATCTAAAGCAACTGGACGTCCTGGTTATCATCCCGCCATATTACTCAAGATTTATATCTATGGTTATTTAAACCGAATTCAGTCATCACGCTGTCTAGAGCGAGAAACACAACGTAATGTTGAACTTATGTGGCTCACGGAGCGTTTATCACCAGACTTTAAAAC
>CAXBKC010000484.1:0-3134 GCA_963975615.1 uncultured Oleiphilus sp. | reverse complement strand
CTTTTCATTCTATCTAGATGCGCAAAAGAATAATTACAATTAAAAGAAGTAACGATAACTAAAAAAGCAAATAAATATCTCATAAATATGCCCTTATTATTTTAAACTAAGTATCTAAATGCCACCAATTGGAAGGATTGTGTCAATTGGACTAACGTAAACCCACCCAGAAATTTCCGTTCCAATTTTACCTATTTTTCTAATAATTGATATAACTTCATCTACTTGTTCATCTTCACATATAAGAGATAGCTGAACTTCAGAGATAGTAACACCAGCTTCAGAAGAATATGCTAACTCACTTTCCCGAAGAGCTTTCAATGTTCCTTTGACATCAAATATTGATATATTTCCGTAGCCAGAATCTTGTAATGCTTGTATAACATCGGCAGACCTTACATGGTGAATTAATGCAGTAATTTTTTTCATATTTTTACCTGTCAATTTGAAATTATATTTAAAGGGATTACGGACAACTCGAACACCGCAATCCCTTCTTCATACTTAAATTTTAATTACTATTTTAGCTGTTTCGTCTTTCGCCAAGTAAGTCTGTACAAGCCAGGTAATACTAATAAAGTGAGTAATGTTGATGAAATGATCCCACCAATAACGACTGTAGCTAGTGGTCTCTGGACTTCTGCACCAGTGCTAGTATTAAGCGCCATTGGTAAAAACCCTAATGCTGCAACAAGTGCAACCATCATAATTGGTCTTAATCGCAACATTGCACCAGTTTGAATAGCTTGATCGATAGGACTTCCACGATCCAGTTCATCTTTAAATGCAGATACCATCATTACCCCCGTCAAAACAGAAACGCCGCACAAAGTAATAAAACCTACACCAGCTGTAATAGATAGAGGGATATCACGCAACCATAAAGCTATGACGCCTCCAGTAAGGGCTAGTGGTACTCCACTAAAGACTAAAGCTGCGTCTTTTGCGGAGCCAAATGTCATCATTAAAAGAGCAAATATCATTATCAATGTTATAGGCACAAGTATAGTTAAACGATCAGAAGCAGATTGTAATTGCTCAAAAGTACCACCGTATTCTAACCAATATCCTGGAGATAATTTGACTTGCTCAGCAACCTTACTTTGTACTTCTGCAACAAATCCGCCTAGATCTCTACCACGGACGTTCGCGCTAACGACCAATCTTCGTTTTCCATTTTCACGTGAAATCTGATTAGGGCCAGGTGCTAAAGTAAGTTTAGCGACTTCTCTTAATGGTACATAACCACCTTCAGGTAACGGAATAGGTAAACGCTCTAACGCTTCTAAATTTCCTCGAACCCTCTCATCAACCCTTACAACGATTGATAAACGTTGATCACCATCAAAAATCAAGCCAGCACTCTCACCTCCCGTTGCAGCAGCAACTACATCTTGGACATCCGAGACGTTTAAGCCTAAACGGTACATAGCAGCTCTGTCAGCATCAATTGATAAGATGGGTAATCCAGAAACTTGCTCTACTTTTACGCCTTCAGCCCCTTCAATACTACTTAACACTTTTGCTATTTCAGCACCTGAACTCAGTAATTTAGATAAATCATCTCCAAAAATTTTTATACCTAAATCAGATCTGACACCTAAAATCAATTCGTTAAACCGAAGTTGAATAGGTTGGCTTATTTCGAAAGCATTACCTGGTAGTAAGGCTAGTTTTTCACTTATTTCTTCTAAAAGTTGAGCCTTAGTCTTTTCAGGATTTGGCCACTCACTATGATCCTTAAGCATCACATAACCATCAGATATATTTGGCCCCATAGGATCACTCGCAACCTCTGCAGTACCAACTCTCGAGAAATAAGTTTTAACCTCCGGAATCTCTAGAATTGCCTTCTCCAACTTAAACTGCATATCTAATGATTGAGTTAAACTGGTCCCTGGAATTCGAAGTGCTTGGATCGCAATATCGCCCTCATCAAGATTAGGAACAAACTCGGTTCCCATTTTTGTTGCAACAAATCCGACTAAAATCACAAATATCAATGCTATTGAAATTACAAGTACTCGGAATCTCAACACAATCGACAAAATTGGCAGATATAATCGTTTAGATTGACTGACGATAAAGTTGTCTTTTTCTTCTATGTGGCCTGTCATAAACAAAGCGACTGCCGCAGGAACAAAAGTGAGAGACAATACAAGTGCAGACAATAAAGCCATGATTACGGCCATTGCCATTGGAGTAAACATTTTACCTTCGACACCTGTCAGCGCCAAAATTGGCAAATTGACCATAATAACAACTAAAACACTTATCAGACTTGGAGTAAACACTTCACGGGTAGCCGTAAAGACGGTCTGAAAACGTTCATCCAATGTCAATATTCGCCCCAGGTGATGCTGTCTTCCTGCCAGCCTTAAAATACAGTTCTCAACTATGATTACAGCACCGTCAACAATTAACCCAAAATCAAGTGCACCTAGACTCATGAGATTTGCGCTTACTTTGGTTTCTACCATGCCAGTCATCAACATCAACATCGATAAAGGGATCACCATGGCAGTTAATAAAGCAGCCCTAACATTACCCAGCATAACGAGAAGAACGACAATGACCAACACAGCACCTTCAGCTAAATTGGTCTGAACTGTTGCAATCGTCTTATCTACCAATACAGTACGATCGTAAACTGGTTCAGCAATCACACCTTCTGGAAGAGTTTTATTAATCTCAAGCAATTTTGCTGATACTGCCTGAGAAACAGTTCTACTATTTCCGCCAAGCAACATAACAGCTGTGCCCAACACAGTTTCTTCGCCATCGCGAGTTGCAGCACCAGTTCTAAGCTGTTTACCAAACCCAATCTCTGCAACATCACCTACGGTAATAGGAATTCCATCCCTACGAGCAACAATGATCTGCTTAATCGATGAAATATCAGTAACCTGACCTGGAGCACGGATCAAATATTGTTCACCATTTTTCTCTATATACCCAGCACCTACATTCGAATTATTTTTCTGCAACGCAGCGACTAAATCATCAAAACTAATTTGGTAAGCCAATAGCTTTGAAGGTTCTGGTGTAATATGAAACTCCTTTTCATACCCTCCGATTGTATTTACTTCAGTAACCCCCTCAACCAAACGCAATTGAGGACGAATAACCCAATC
>CAXBKC010000483.1:0-3157 GCA_963975615.1 uncultured Oleiphilus sp. | reverse complement strand
TGCCAAAAGCAAACCAACAAAAACTAAAAAGAAATCTAAGCTAGTTGCTTCAATAAGCCTCGATGATAATCATCTACGCCTATCACCAAGTTTAAATCCTGTATTTTTGATTCTAAAGCCAAAAGATCTTCTCTGATACTGCTTAAAGTCAGGTCATTATCATCAAGCTCGTATAGCTGAATTGATGCTTTAAAATTATAGTGGGCGACAATTAAAGCATTACGATTGTTTTTTTCTAGCGCCGGTTTTAACTTTGCTGATTGCCGATATATTGCATTTATTTCTTGCTTTAAATGCCAAACATAAACCACCTCAGACATGAAAGGTGATAACCGGATTCGATATAAAACTGTCCCGACAACACCAGCAGAAACACAAACGCCAATTAGATTTAAGATAAAGTTAGGTTCATCATCCTTGCCGATCAAATGAATTAATAAACTCGAAAGCCCTAAAGCAATAACGAGTAAGGCGACAACGGTACAGGCAATTACCTTATTCAGGTTCTTACGATAAGTTGTTTTATCAATATTTTGTAAAATCATTCTGCTTTATTAGATACTCGTTTAAACAAATAAAAATGCCAACATGGTCAATATAATAATGGCAATCATAGGTGAAGAAATTTTTGAAAAACGTTGAATCAGCTTCGGCCCGTTATTTAATTCTACTGCACTGTAGGCTTCTTCAGCTCGATGAAAAACATCGGGACTTATCTCTATTAAAGCCCCCTCCACTATTCTTTTTTGTATTTCTTCAATTTCATCAATACTTAGAAAATTTAAATAGGGCTCGGTTTCACTGAAACATAAAATAATTGAATGTATGACCTCCCGGTGCGAACTTGGAGAACGGCAACATGATGCGCACTCTTCAAGCGCCATCGTTTTATTATTCCCGCAATAAATACATACGTTTATCATTATTTTAGTAGTTTATTCCATTCAATTAGTTTTTTGTTCACTAGAGCAAAATTAGATGGTGCATTCTTCCATACTTCATCGAGCTAACATACCACCTTAGTGAATATTTTTAGTGCTTTAAATATAAAAAACCTGCTGAAATTAGCTTTCAGCAGGTTCATATTTTCTATCTAAAGAACAACTAATTAGAAGAACTTAGCAATCTGTGTCTTTTGCTTTCAAACCTTCTTTTGCATCTTCACAAGCATCTTCTATTTTATTACCCATATCAGTGGCTGCCTTGTCTATACTCGATCCGGCTTTTTCAAGTGGGCCATCATTTGAGTCACAGGCTGATATTGTAAAAAGCATGACCGCTATAAACGCTATTTTTAAGAGGCTTGTTTTAAATATATGCATTTGTACTTCCTTTTATTTTCTGGTTTCAATGAAATATTTTCCATTTTCTATGGTTTAGAAGCCTTTACGACCCTGGATAACCCTAACAAGAATAATGATTGCCCACAATGCTAAAAGATAGCATTCATTATCACTGATTTTCTTTATAGGGGGCATCCACTACGTGCCGGTCACTAATTGACTCTAATCCTGTTTCTATTTCGGCTTCTTCCAACACTGCTGGATGAGCGCCCTCTTCTTCCTTAAGTGAGGCCTCCACTGTGCCCGGCGTACCGATACCTAATGGCGGTGAACTTAGATGCATCATAGGTTCAGCTACACCCCAGAACACCAAACCTACCCCCATGCCACCAGAAAAAATCATAGCAAGCCAGCTACTATCACTAAATTCTGGTGGTTCGTTATCCGGTCCGAGACGAATACGCCCGAAACGTGAGAAGGCCAAACTCAAAGTGAAGATCACAAAGCCGCTGGTAGCTAGCAGGTATAACCAGCCAAAATTGTCTGCCGTTGCATCCAGTATTTCTTGCGCCAGCTTCTGCACCCCTTGAGGGTCAGACACCGTTGCAAGTAAAAAAAAACCAATAAGCAGTATTGATAAATAAAATACGGTTCCTACATCTCCGAGTAGATGTTTTATCCACACCCTAAGCTTGACCATAAAATCCCTTATGCTATCTCTGCTTGTTCATTAGAACACCTTACTTTAATTGAATTAATACTCCATTGTCGGAGAGTTTAAAGCTGAGCTTTGATAACAAGGGTTATGATGTCGACCTGATATTCAGATTGGTAATCTACTAATAAAAATAGGTGTACTACCTATAACACCGCAATGTCAGCTGAGTGCCCTTGCAGAACTAAATAACTAATAACGACATAGCGAAGTAACTTACCGGCCGTAACTAAAATAATAAACCAACGTAAGCGAACCCGTAAAATACCAGCCATAACAGTTAACGGGTCACCAATAATTGGCACCCAAGCAAAGCATAAGGAGAACATACCGTATTTAACAAAACGTTGCTCTGCCCTGACAAAGTCATCTTCTGTCATTCTTAACCACTTTTTTATCACCACTAGGCTAAGGTAATAACCTAGTGCATAATTTGTCAATGAACCCAAGACGTTGCCTGTTGTAGCGATAATAACGAGCGTAGTCGGCGATATACCACTCAGCAATAACGCACTTAATACGATTTCTGAACTTAAGGGTAAGATCGTTGCCGCTAAGAACGCTGAGATGAAAAGACCTAGATATCCAAGTTCTGTTAAATATTCCATTTATGCTTAGTCTTACCTGATTATGGAGTCTGCTTGCTTATCAACATGAATACTTATGGTGAGCATTTATTACTAGTAAGGCTATAATAACCCTCAAATACTTTTATTAACAAAGCCATTAATCAATGAAGTCAGAATTAAAAAAATCAACAATTGTTGCTTACCAAGGTATAGAAGGCGCTTACTCGCATCTAGCCTGCAAAACTGTTTTTCCAGATTACCAAGCGCTTGCCTGTGAAAATTTTCAAACTGCTATCAAGTTAGTCGAGAAAGGAAACGCCGATTTTGCGATGATTCCTCTGGAAAACTCAACAGCAGGACGTGTAGAAGAAATTTACCGTTTACTACCTAAGACTCATCTAAATATTATTGGTGAACATTTTGAGCCAGTTAACCATTGTTTATTAGCACTTCCTGGCATCAAGCTTAAGCAAATCAAAACGGTTTCTTCTCATCCTCAAGCGCTTGCACAATGTTTTCATCGACTCGATAACTTAGGAATTACCCCCTTAGTGGCTATGGATACCGCACTTTCCGCCAACGAGGTAGCA
>CAXBKC010000482.1:0-3162 GCA_963975615.1 uncultured Oleiphilus sp. | reverse complement strand
TAGACCGTTGTCACATTCTTGAATATAAGATGGGTGAGCTTGGTTCTGCGCTTACTGATCGACGCTGAATACAACGAGTAAAGAGCCTTAACTTATGAACTCTAAAGTCATTATCGATATTGAAAATCAATGCCTGCATTTTTCGGCGGCTCATTTTACAATATTTTCGTCGACTGAACGTGAGCGTCTGCACGGACACAACTATAAGGTTCAGGCCAAGGTCGAATCAGAGATTCGCAGCAAAGGTATGGCTTTTGATTACAATACATTGAAGCACGCATTACATGGAGTGTGTAAAACATTGGACGAGTACACCTTGCTTCCTGCTCGCTCAGAATTTTTAAAAGTCGAAGAAGAGGAGGAACATTATGTCGTATGTTTTAACGGGCACAAAATGATACTACTCAAAACCGATACAATACTATTGCCAATGGAAAATATCAGTGTTGAGGGCTTAGGTCATTATATAATTGACCAACTTAGGAGTGAAGGTTTGATGGACGTGCTGGATATCAAACGCATGGAACTGTCCGTTGCCTCAGGGCCAGGTCAGAGAGTGGTCAGTCTTTATGAAAAATAGCTTATTAATAATAAGTGGTGCCAGTAGTGGAATAGGTCGAGAGACGGCAGCATTATTTTATCATGCTGGCTATCGTATTATTAACTTATCTCGATCGCCCTGCGACTTGGCTTTGGTTTTGAATATTCCAATCGATTTGTCGAAAAAAAAATGGCCAAATGATGTTTTGGAGCGGCTAGTAAGTGCTGCTGAGAAGTCTGACGAAGTATGTCTTATTCACAGCGCCGCAGTCTTCGAGAACGACTCGATTGAGAGCTTGGATGCTGACAAACTGCGACGTGTATTAGAGGTTAACGTGGTGGCTCCGCAGAAACTAAATAAAGCCTTAGTGCCAGTGATGAAACCGGGGTCTTCGATTCTTTATGTAGGTTCAACTCTAGCAGAAAAAGCCATTCCAAATGCTTATTCCTATGTGCTTAGCAAGCACGCTGGTGCTGGCATGATGAAAGCTAACTGTCAGGACTTATCCGGTCGAGGCATACATACGACGTCTGTGTGCCCAGGGTTTACCGATACCCAAATGTTACGCGACCACCTGGGGGATGACCCCGTCGAGATCAAAAAAATAGCAGCCCACTCAACATTTAACAGACTAATCGAACCTGGAGAGATCGCCCGTACACTTTTATTCTGTGCTCAAAACCAGGTTATCAATGGTTCGCTGATTCATGCTAGTTTAGGGCAGATCGAACACTGAAGAGCGTGTTTTTGATTGCGCTTGCTTCACTGGGTCTTGACCTTTTAACAGCGCATGAAAAATCTTTATTTCATGACGCGAAAAAATAATTAGACTTTTAACTTTATGTTTCTTACCTAGTTTTCAGGTGAGGTGCTTATAAAAAGGAATTGATCATGTTTGTACTTTCAATAATAGTCGCTTGCATTTTGAGCGTGATTTCTCTGATTCATTTTTATTGGGCTTTTGGTGGACTATATGGAATACATTCGGCAGCGCCAAGATTACGTGGGAAAGGTGATTTCAGTCCACCAAAAATTCTAACCTTCATTATTGCTTGCTTAATTGGAGGGCTTTCTGTCTTAGCAGTCTTATTGGAAGTAACTGAGAGCCCTATGAGAGAGACTTTATCTTATATCGGTTATGTAACTGCGTTGGTATTCATTATCCGCTCTATTGGTGATTTTAAGTATGTAGGCTTTTTTAAAAGAATTTATAACAGTAAATTTGCCAAAAAAGACACTATTTATTTTTCACCACTATGCCTTCTGTTAGGTTGCGCATTTTTTGTTTTATCAATATATACGCCTTATTAGAATCTTCATAAGGGGCTAGCTTTAATGCCAGAAACTGCCGAAGAGGGTAGAGAAATGCATGTCGAAAATATTCAATACCTGTGTTGTGCTATTAGCTATCGTTAGCTTCTACAACTACTAAGGAGACAAGATATGACTTTACGTGCAAACTACTTCGAACTCGCACCCAAAGCAATGCAGATTCTGATGAATCAGGAAGGCTACTTGCGTGAGCAATTTGGCGTTTCAAAAACTGTGACGATCCCAGTCTGGGAGTTGGTTAAATTGAGAGTGTCGCAGATCAATCAGTGCGCCTACTGTATCGATATGCATACCAAAGATGCACTGAGTCGGGGGGAAAGCCTAGCACGAATTATTGGCTTAAACGCGTGGCGTGATACGCCTCTCTACTCAAAGGCAGAACTTGCAGCACTTGATTGGGCCGAGCATTTGACTTCTGGTAAAGCCGTCGATGATGATAGCTATCAAATAGTGGTAGAGATATTAGGAGAACAAGCCGTAATGGACTTGACTATTGCGATTAATTCCATCAACAGCTGGAACCGGATTGCTAAAACATTTAAGCCAGAGGTTGGAAGTTATAAACCGCAATAAATCGATTAAAACGGGGTTAAATTTTCAGCTGTCTCAGCCATTGGGACGGCTGTCTGCGTTTATTCAGGGAATATGGACGGCATCTGTACCTCAACTGAATTCGATTGTGAAACCACTGTATTCTGATGCAGGCAGTGGCATTATCTTTAATCTCGCTGGTAACGTTATCATTGGCAATGAAACTCTACCGGAAGGTGTAATCATGCTACCGGTAAAGAAGCAAGCGGAGAACATTGTTTTGTCGCCAGGTTCGCAACTCGCAGGTATACGTTTCCATCCAGCAGTGGGTTATGGTGTCTTAGGGAAACATTACGACAAGCCAACATTACTTATTCCTGAAGAAGATCAGCTGTATAACCTTTACCGAATTTACTTTGAACTTCGCATGCAAAAAGATAACGGGAGCAAAATTGAAGCTCTGTACCTCTGGGCAAATAATAATCTGGATTTTACCAATGTGATTCCAGACTCTCTGGAAAAAGCACTAGAATGTATTGAGCAAGATGAAGCCCTTGGGCAACTAAGTGAAAGCGTTGATTTGAGCCAGCGACAAATCGAGCGTATTTTTAAGCTTTGGCTCGGAATGGCCCCAAAACATTATCAACGCATTTTAAGGGTTAAAAAAGCAATCCGCTTTTTACGGCTGCACAAAAACGTCAATCTGGCGGATGCTGCTCATCAATTCGGGTTTAGTGATCAAGCTCATATGACAAGGG
>CAXBKC010000481.1:0-3169 GCA_963975615.1 uncultured Oleiphilus sp. | reverse complement strand
ATAAACTTGAGGCAATTAAGCTAATAAACTACATATCCTCCAGCTCTAACCAACGCTCTACAGTTGAACTCAACAAAGCCTCTGTATCTGCCAATAACTTGCTAATACGTTCTATTTCTTGATGATCATTTTTATAGAACTCTGATGAATTAACCAAATCCTGCAAAGCAGCTTGCTCTGCTTCTATTTGCTCAATTTTTACCGGTAGCTGTTCAAGCTCCAACTTCAATTTATAACTTAATTTTTTCGGTTTAGAATCATTAACCTTAGTTTTTGCTGGCTCTTTATCTGAAGCTTTAGTTATTTCAGTAGCAATTTCAGCACTCTCACCAACAAGTTGTGACTCAACTGGTAAAATGCCGCCCGTCTGTCGAACCCAATCTTGATAACCACCGACATATTGATTAACGCTTCCCGCCCCTTCAAAAACCAAAGTACTGGAAACCACTTGATCCAAGAAATCACGATCATGACTTGTCACCAATAAAGTTCCCTGAAAATCACTCAGTTTGTCTTCAAGAAGTTCCAAGGTATCAACATCTAAATCGTTAGTTGGCTCATCCATAACAATAATATTGGCAGGCTTCGCGAATAACTTAGCCAGAAGCAAGCGGTTCGTTTCACCACCAGACAAGGCTTTTATTGGTGTTCTCGCTCTTTCAGCAGTGAATAAAAAGTCATTCAAATAGCTCATCACATGAAGTGGCTTGCCGTTAACTTCTATAAAATCATGACCGTCTGCAACATTTTCAAACACAGTTTGTTCAAAATTCAATCCTGTCCTTAATTGATCAAAGTAAGCAACCTCAACTTTTGACCCTAGCCTTACACTACCTTGTGAAGGCTCCAACTTAGTAAGTAGAATTTTAATTAATGTCGTTTTACCGGCACCATTAGCACCAATTAAGCCAATCCTATCGCCCCTCATAACAGAGATTGAAAAATCATCAATGACTTTTCTACCATTAGAAAAACTATGAGAAATATTATCTGCCTCGATGACAAGCCGACCCGACTTCTCAGCTTCAGAGATCTTAATATCAACTTTCCCTTGCTGAGATAATCTAGACTTGTAGGTTTCACGCATTGCTTTTAGCGCTCTTACTCGCCCCTCATTACGTGTTCGCCTAGCCTTAACCCCCTGCCTAATCCAGGCCTCCTCTTCAGACAAGCGCTTATCAAATAATTGATTCTGTCGATCTTCTTCTTCAAAGAACTTCTGCTTAGCAACTAAATAGTCAGAATACCCCCCATTAAACGGCGTCAGATTCCCCCTATCGAGTTCAATAATGTTTGACGCCAAAGCTTTAATGAATGCCCTATCATGACTAACAAACAAAAGAGACCCATTAAACTCCTGTAAGCGAGCTTCCAGCCACTTGATTGTTTCTATATCCAAATGGTTAGTTGGCTCATCTAGCAATAATAAGTCTGGCTCATTAATTAGTGACTTAGCCAATAAAACTCGTCGGCGCCAACCTCCAGATAAATCTTTCATTTTTTGTGCGGGTGCCAAACCAAATCGTTTGAGCATCGATTCAATTTTATGCTGAAAGGTCCAGCCATCAAGCGTTTCTATTTTCTCTTGCAGCTTTTCCATTTTAATTAAAATTTGCGACTGGTCATCAGCTTTGACTTCAGAGCTTGCTTCGAGCAAAGCAAAGTATTCGCGCAGATAGCCACCTAACTCGTCTAAACCCTCTGCAACAACATCATAAACACTACGATCGTCTGCTTCTGGCAAGCTTTGCGGAAGAGCGCCTACCTTGATACCTTTTTGAAAATTTACTTCACCTGAGTCTGGTAGAGACGACTTAATGAGTAAACTCATTAAGGAAGATTTACCTTCACCATTTCTACCCAGAAGGCAAATCTTTTGTTTTTCTTCAATAGCAAAATTTACATTATCTAATAAAGGCCTCAAACCATAAGCTAGAGAGACATTTTCTAAACGAACAATACTCATAACACCAACATTTATATGTATATATTTACGGGAATTTATCAACGCCATCTTAGCACCTAAAAAGATGTGAATGGCTAGATACCAGATGAAATGTTTTATTTACAGAATTGTATGCATTAGCTTTGTACTTTAAATGACGTACAACAATTCCTTATTCGAAAGTAACCAAATCCCCTTTTCGGATTTCACCTTGAGACAAATGCACTAAGTTTTGACCAAAGCAAATACCAAATTCGTTTTTCCGGTATTTACTAAGTGTAATTAGAGGTTCTTTATCTTCTGACTTAACTCCGAGCGGATTGATAGTTGTCATAACACATCGACTACAAGGCTTCACAAGTTCAAAAGAAATATCACCAATAGTCATTCTTTGCCAGTCATCTTCTGCAAAGGCTGAAATACCTCCAGAGATAACAACATTCGGCCTAAAGTTAGTCATCGGAATAGGTTTTACCAACCTACTATTCAGATCAGATAAAGATACTTCTGAAGTCAACAAAAACGGATAGCCATCTGCAAAGCTAACCCTCTTATCTTCAGAAAAATACTGCCTATCAACTTGCCTAAAACTGGAGTCGGGCATATATCCAAGCCTGACATTAATATCGAGAAACTCAGACAAACGCTCTGTCTGTTTATTCTTCAAAACAATAGCAGCCACAGAATCATTCCAAATCACAACCTTTGACTGATTTTCTGATAAACGTCTAAATTCTTCAATATCAAAATTCAAGACACCTATATCACCTGAAAAGATGGTAAGTGAAAGAATTGAATTACTTGGCGACTGCTTTAATGAAGCACTAAGCTGGGATAACTGAGGATGCGTTCTCTGAGTAATAAACATACCTTCATCATTTACTAACATAAAGCGTCGATCATTACAGATACCGAAATCATCAACTAACGCGCTATCAACACTAATGCCTTTAAAAGATTTAATTGGATAGTAAAACAAATCACTCACATAACATGAACTATTCATCTAGAACCTAGACCTCATATATTGCAAAACAGCTAGTTTCGTTCTTAAGCTAAACCCCACATAAGTTTATACTAACTTAGGGATATAGACATGAACTATCAGGATAGGGTTACAGCAGAATTTAAATAGAATTGATGCAATAAACATCAAAATACTGAATGTGATAATTGGAGCGGGAAACGAGATTCGAACTCGCGACCCCAACCTTGGCAAGGTTG
>CAXBKC010000480.1:0-3178 GCA_963975615.1 uncultured Oleiphilus sp. | reverse complement strand
CGGATATTGAAATTCATACTAAAGAAATTTTGACTATTCGTGACAAACTAAACAAAATTATGGCAGAGCATACTGGTAAAGACATAAAAGACGTCGCTAAAGATACTGATCGCGATAATTTCATGGATGGTAAAGAGGCTGTTGCTTACGGTTTAATTGATACTGTGCTTGAAAAACGTCCAGCTTCTGAGTAAAGCATGTTAAAAGCAAATTTCGGTTTATTTATAGTTTTTTAAAAAGTTTTTTGTTTTTTTGAGTGTTTGAATCATAAACTAGGTGCTAATATCTAAATATAAAATTTAGATATTAGATTTAAAGTCCACCAGATAGGCTGGAGGGCTGTAAAAGTTATAGGAAGTTCCAATGGCCGACGATAAAAACGGTAAGAGTAGTGATAATGGAAAACTCCTTTATTGTTCTTTTTGTGGAAAAAGTCAACATGAGGTTCGCAAGTTAATTGCTGGGCCGTCGGTATTTATATGTGATGAATGCGTAGACCTTTGTAATGATATTATTAGAGAGGAAGTTCAGGAAGCTGCGTCTGAAAAGGGAAGTGATCACTTACCGGTTCCACAAGAAATAAAATCTACTTTAGATGATTATGTTATAGGTCAAGAGCACGCAAAAGTTGTGCTTTCGGTTGCTGTCTATAATCACTATAAAAGATTGAAGTATGAATCACCCAAATCCGATATAGAGTTAGGGAAAAGTAATATTTTACTTATTGGCCCAACTGGTAGCGGTAAAACCTTATTAGCTGAAACTTTGGCGCGATTATTAAATGTGCCATTTACCATTGCTGATGCAACGACATTAACTGAAGCGGGTTATGTAGGTGAGGATGTTGAAAATATCATCCAGAAATTACTTCAGAAGTGTGATTATGATGTAGAGAAAGCGCAGCGCGGTATTGTTTATATTGATGAGATTGACAAAATTTCTCGTAAATCAGACAACCCATCTATTACTCGTGATGTTTCGGGCGAGGGTGTGCAGCAAGCGTTACTTAAGTTGATTGAAGGGACTGTTGCATCGGTGCCGCCTCAGGGTGGACGAAAACACCCACAGCAAGAATTTTTGCAGGTAGACACAAAAAACATGTTGTTTATTTGTGGTGGTGCGTTTGCTGGGCTCGATAAAGTTATTAGTGATCGATCTGAGAAGAGTGGTATTGGTTTTGGTGCTACAGTTAAAAGTAAAGATTCTGGTCGTAAGATTGGAGAAACTTTAAAAAATGTAGAAACTGAGGATTTAGTTAAATACGGATTGATTCCTGAGTTTGTAGGTCGTTTGCCTGTTATTGCGACCTTGACTGAGCTCGATGAAGATGCGTTGATGCAGATTTTGACAGAGCCAAGAAATTCCTTGTCTAAACAGTATCAAAAGCTTTTTGAGATGGAAGGTGTAGAAATAGACTTTCGTGATGAAGCGCTTCGGGCTGTTGCTAAAAAAGCCTTGGAAAGAAAAACGGGTGCTCGTGGTCTTCGTTCAATTTTGGAAAATGTTTTACTTGATGCGATGTATCACATACCTTCAGACAAGGGTGTGAGTAAAATCGTCATTGACGAGGCTTGTATTAATGGGGAGTCTGAACCTATTAAGATTTATGAAAACAACGGTAAAGCAGCTAAGGCGCTTCCTGAAAAATAATGTTTTCTGATTTTTAAAAAGCTATGAATATGATTCATGGCTTTTTTTTTGTCCACCAAGCGATGGTGGCTTGTATTTTTTTAAAAAAGCCCCAGTTAAGTGGAAAGAAATTTTTGTTGGAGAAATGATTATGACAGATAAAGACCAAGATGGTGCTGATAAGGCTGTAAAAGAAAAGGTTGTTGCAAAGTCGAGTACTGATCTTTCAAAACCAACCCCTTTGTTACCACTTAGGGATGTCGTCGTTTTTCCTAATATGGTCATTCCATTATTTGTCGGAAGAGAGAAATCTATTCTGGCCTTGGAAGCGGCTATGGCGGCAGATAAGAAGTTAATATTGATAACGCAAAAGAATGCCGTTCATGATGACCCTAGTATTGATGAGCTGTATGAAGTGGGTACTCTGGCAAACATATTGCAAATGCTAAAGCTTCCTGACGGGACCGTGAAGGTGCTTATTGAAGGTGAGTGCAGAGTTAATGTTGATCAAGTTCTCCCGGGTGAGTATTTGTCCGCGAAAGTAAGTTTTGTCGACGAGAAGTATTCTGCTTCAAAGGATATGCAGGACTTAATTCAAACCTTGTTATCTCAGTTTGAAAAGTTGAGCAAGTTAAGTAAGAAGGTGCCAAACGAGATTGTGCAGTCTTTGGCGAGCATTCAAGACCCCATTCGTTTGATAGACACAATTGCTGCACATCTAGAATTAAAGATTGCGGATAAGCAGGATGTGCTTGAAGAATTTGATGTTTCACTAAGAGCTGAAATGTTGTTGGCCGTTGTTGAGGGTGAGTTAGACCTTATTCAGGTAGAAAAGCGTATTCGTGGGCGCGTTAAGAAGCAGATGGAAAAAAGCCAGCGAGAATATTATTTAAATGAGCAGATGAAAGCCATCCAAAAAGAAATGGGGGCAATTAACGAAAGTGGTAATGAGTTTGAAGAGTTAGAAAATAAAATTCAAACTGTGGGCTTGAGTGAAGAGGCAAAGAAAAAAGTAGAATCTGAACTGAAAAAGCTAAAAATGATGTCACCTATGTCGTCAGAGGCCTCGGTAGTTCGAGGTTATATTGATTGGGTAGTGAGTCTGCCATGGAAGAAAAAGAGCAAGGTTCGACATGATATTGTCAAAGCGCGTGAGATTCTTGATAGTGATCATTATGGTCTTGATGAGATTAAAGATCGAATTGTTGAATACCTAGCGGTTCAAAGTCGTGTGAAGAAGATTAAGGGGCCTGTCTTGTGTTTGGTTGGCCCACCTGGGGTGGGTAAAACCTCCTTAGGACAGTCTATCGCTAAGGCAACAAATCGACAGTACACTCGAATTGCTTTGGGCGGTATGCGTGATGAAGCTGAAATTCGTGGTCATAGACGAACTTATATCGGCTCTATGCCAGGTAAGCTTTTACAGAAGCTAGCGAAAGTTAAAGTAAAGAATCCGCTGTTCCTATTAGATGAAATTGATAAATTAGGGATGGATCATCGCGGAGATCCTGCCTCCGCGTTATTAGAGGTTTTAGATCCCGCACAGAAT
>CAXBKC010000479.1:0-3184 GCA_963975615.1 uncultured Oleiphilus sp. | reverse complement strand
CATACAGCGGCGGGGGAGGGTCTCCTCTTTTGCCCGCAGGACAGTGCTGTTTCAGTCTGACTCTCAATTAACTGCCACCCGTTGAGTATTCTCAAAAGCGGCATCAGATGGAGGATCTTATTGAGCGTGGGGTACTAATAGAGAGTCAGCCAACGCACTGCGGAGTCGCTCCCTTCGGCCTGATCCAGTACCAGCGCTCACTATCTATCTTGACCTCTGTAGCCTATGCCTGTGACGCTCGGCATTCTTGCTCGCTCATATCGCTCCTCAACCATATGCCAAGAGCCTAGTGGATATCTTTTTTTAGCATAAGAAAAAATTTCTGTGGTTTTACGATAACGGGTAAATTGTCAGTATCAAATGATAAAGGGAGCCGTCATGCTCATAACAATAGATCAAATTAACGAGTTTAGTGAAGAGGCTGACTTACACATACTAAGCAGAGACTATGAGTCTTTGGAAAGACTTATCGAAAGGTTGACATCGAAAGATTTTGATTTTGAACACCCTTTTTATGAGGCTCATTATTTTTACACAATAGCAAACTGCTATTCTTTACTCTACGAGGCGAGAAGAGTTGAATGGCACTCAGATGATCTTATGAAGGCCATAATCTATTACAGAAAATCTCTTCATTGCATCCCAAAACCTGACTGGCTTGAAAAGCCTGACAATACCCAAGCATTCAATGATCTTAAAACAATGGTTCTAACCAATCTTGCTAACAGCCTTTCTTCTCAGGGTAGGGCCTTGTGCTGCATACCGCTTTATGATGAGGCTATAGCTATAAACAAAAAAAACAGAAGCAATTGCATCAAAGGCTAGAAATCAACTCTTTCTAGGCGAATCCTTATATGATAACGGTCATAAGGAGTATCACTATTTTGTGGCGTACAATCTTATAAAAGAGGCTATAGAGGATATCGAAAAACTATATCCAGAACAGAGAGTAGACTTAGAGGGTGATGGGTATTTACTTAGATTTAAAGAATGGTTCGAGGAGAATTTTGAGGAGTCCTCATTCGATTACTTTTCAGAAGAACACAACAATTCAAAGACCAGAAAGGAAAAACAATATTTTAAATGGTGCGCGAAGAATAGACTATTTATCAACGACCTAAATGATGTCTGTGGCTACGAAATATCCCATCAAGATGTTTTAGCCCTTCCTTCATTCTCTCAGTCTATAAACACCACACTTACTATGCATGAAGAGCTAGCGTATCATGGCAATTTTGATGAAATAAAGAACGACTATTGCTATGCACGCTACTTGTTTTTCTCTGCTCATAGCATACCTGATGAAGAACAACACTTCCATAACTCAACATACCAACATGTAGACGACATGTCTTATTCAATCAACAACCTAAAAACAAGCCATTACAAAACATCATTCCGAATACTTTACTCCTTATTCGACAAAATTTCTTATTTAATCAGTCGTTTTTTTGACTTAAACGACATAAAAGACGACAATATGATAAGCATTGACAACTTATTCCGAGACTTTAAGTCAAAGAACTGGAAAAGAAACTGGAAGCCTAACAAAAAGTTAGCGGATAGCGACAACCACTTTATTCACGCCTTATTTTATATATTAAAAGACATCCGTGACGTCAAAGACACTTCATCTGTATCTGAGTGGATAGACCCAGACGCTAAAGCATTTTCGGAAATCAGAAATGCGATGGAGCATAGATCTCTTAAAATAGTGGATGACTTCGGTTATGAACTGGTAACCTCATATAACAACTATCACAACAACGAGCTAGAAAAACTTAACTCAGAAATTGGCAACATAAAAGAAAAGCTAAACTCACCTCTACCCTCTCAAGAAGCCAGCTCACTTAAATCTAAGTTGGAAAAACTGAAATCAGATCTATATAAAAAGAACAAATTAAGCTCTCACTCTATATTGATACCAATAGCTCAATTTGAGTCCCGATTAATGACTCTAACTAAACTAGCAAGAAACTCAATTATTTATCTATCTCTATCTATTCACTTTGAAGAAAAGAAACGCCCCAATGACAAGATTTATTTTCCAAAGGCAGTACCTTTGAAAGACTAAATCAAAAAAGAGGTTTTCTATTCTTAGCTTCACGATTCAGACTTCGGCATAACAACCTTGGTCATACATAACCTTGCCCATTTCCTCCTGCGTTGCCTCAATCTTGCTGAGAACAGCATGGATTGTTGACTGGCGAACTGGGCAGTTCGCACGTCATCGGTAAGCCATAGCTTCAGTAGCCACCCAAACGGCCAAGGTCGCCATTGATCCGAGCCAGCTTCAGGACCTGCTCATAATCCACCACACCAGAGATGTGATAACCTTGACCGACTTCGCGTAATTATCCGTGCAGCGCTCATACCAGCTCGCTTTGCTTGCGCCTCGATCTGTTCCTTTTCCTCGGGCAGGCAGTACACTTTAATAGGCGTACTGCTCCGGCCACAGACAAAATAAAACACATTATGAATGTTAGCGGTTTTTCAATAGATAGCATCTTATGGAATAATTTAAGAACCTGCCAACAAGAGAGCACAAGGATAGCGTTAAGCTACTTAAGAAAACCGCTAACTGAAACTGCCAAGTCCTGTTTATTAAGTTTACCTACAGGCGCTGGAAAGTCTGGCGTGATTAGTGTCATCAGTCATAAAGCTTCTCAAAAAAAGGTTCTTGTACTTTGTCACCGAAGGGCCGTTTGTGATCAATTGTATTCAGAGATAAATGGTGATTTTTTTGACGAACGCGCTGAAGTTTCAAGCATTCCATTAAAGAGTGTTTTTGATAATGTCGACGATGTATCAAAAAATGGTATTTATGTATCAACATTTCAAAGACTTCAAAAATTTAACTCTAATGAGCTAGGAGAACTAAAGAAAGAAATAGACCTTGTTATTATTGATGAAGGTCACTCTGAACCCTCTCCCGTTTGGCGTACTCTCGTAAGGGGAATGGATGCCCATAAAATTGTCATTACAGCAACACCGTATCGCAACGATCTATTTCAATTTGATGTTTCGGCGAACTTCAGCTACATCTACACCTTTAAAAAAGCACTTTCGGACAATGTGCTTAAAGAACCTGAATTTGAATCTATTGAGCCTCAAAACTTAAGCACTTCTATTCGCTCATTCTTAACTGACAACCCTAATACAAAATGTATCATAAAATGCAAAA
>CAXBKC010000478.1:0-3190 GCA_963975615.1 uncultured Oleiphilus sp. | reverse complement strand
ATTGCAGAAAACCAGATCTGAACGCCAAACGAGTTTTTCAACACTATCTCCGCAAAGCTGCCACTCGAAAGGTTAGCTTCAATAAGGATAAAACAGCCAATATCGATTTTGAGTGAATGCTGGCTCTTGAGCAAAAGCGAATGCTTTCTTGATGTTGGTAAAGCACTGGCTATCAACCTAAAGCGAACTATTATATTTATGTATACCTTCTAGCAAGCCCTTAGTATTATAGATATCAAGCCGTCATTTTTATTAAAAATATCTCGATTTGTTAACGCGACCCATAAATAAAGTTTGTATAAGTTCCCAAATTTAACATAATTTAAACATTAAATTATTGAGTAAATAGTCCCAACTATTTAGTATACTAAGAAGTTTAGATTTTTGTGGTTAAGCAAGCACGCTTCTTGACTAAATCAAGAAGTAATGGGCGCCTCATTTAAGAATTTTAATAAGTCATTTTTCTGAGAGGTCGCTTTTCCTAATAAAGCAAAACCGAGCGACACACCGTTTTGACCATAAAATACAGCAGATAAATCTGCACCACGACCCTCTACTTGCCATGTCCCAACAATTTTAGCACCGTTAATGTTTCGAGGTGGACAAATTACAAGAGGACAATAAGCTAATTTCACAGCGACGGCTTGCGGAGGTAGTATTAATTTCTTTATTTCTCCCGTAAGTGTTTGAGCCAATGATTTTGCTGCGGCTGTCGCGGGCGCTATAAAGGGTAAAACACAACCATAATATTCAGCACAATCACCCAAAGCATAGACATTTTCAGCGCTCGTTTTAAGGTATTGGTCAACCACAATACCGTTATGAACTTTGATGCCTGATTTTTCAGCTAAACTTTTATTTGGCGATAACCCTACCGCTGATAACACGATATCAGCGGTTATCGTTGTTCCGCTGTTGAGCTGAGCACAAACCCCATCACTTGATTCTGTTAAACTCGCTATGCCAGTGCCAAAATGCCAACTCACTAAGTCTTCAGGAAAAGCTTCAACAATTTTTGACCCAAGTGATTGTGGCAAAATGCGCTGCAAGGGCCACATGGAAAGGTCAACAACGTCTATTTTATGCCCAACCTTTGATAAATCACTCGCAAACTCACAGCCAACATAACCTGCACCAACAATTAATATGCGTGTTTCTTTTTTTAGATTTGAGATGAATGATCGATAATCTTCAAAATTGTTAATCGACACAACTTTATCTGAAGCACTTGATGTTAACCCTAGGTTTATCGGAGACGCGCCTGTGGCAAAAACTAATGAGGCATAAGCTAATCTCTCACTCTCTCCCTCATTAGTCACCGTAATTGTTTGTTGGCTTGTATCAACGTCAGTCACCAGCGTTTCTGACCTAATAATGATATTAAAGTCACTCTGAAGTACATCGCGTGTTTTCATAATAAGCGCGTCAATACTTTTTCCCATCGATAAAGCTTTCGACAGATTAGGCTTGTAATACAAGTCTCCATTTTCCTGCGTAACCACAATAACTGATGCATTATTGTCTTTAGCTCTGATTTCTCTAGCGAGCGTAATACCCGCATGACCAGACCCAATAATGATAATTGGCTTCATGTTACCTCCCCATAAATACTAATCGACTAGATAGAAATCTGACTTTGATGCTGAGCAATCTGGACAAGTCCAATCGTCAGGAATGTCCTCAAAGCGGGTTCCGGGTGGAAAACCTTCTTCTGGAAAACCAAGTGCCTCATCATAAATTAGGTCACAGGTGATACAGCAATATTTACGGTAAACTTGTTCAGTCATTTTCCAACCCTCACTTTTTATCTTCAAGTTTTACAAAATCTGGTTTCTCTCTCACAAAACAGTCTGGGCATGGAAAGTCATCAGGTAAATCTTTCCACTGAGTACCAGCAGGGTAACCTTCATGCTCAGCACCTAAAGTTTCATCGTAAATATACCCACAATCAGGACATTCAAACTTAGCCATTTCTTTCTCCAATCATTAATTTTTATACCGCCAATGCATACAACAGAGTGCTAATTGAAATACAGGCAAAAATACCGTGTAAATATAAAATAGAAATCGGTTTGCGGCGGCCTTTCAATAGCTTTCCAAATAACAAATACCCTCCCGCCACAACACCACTTAATAAGGCGGCAGAAACCCAAGTCCAGCTGTTATCAACACCACCTAACCAGCTTTCAAACACACCTATCAAAAGTAACAACACACCCAAGATCGCAAATACACCATGTGACCGAATAATAAACGGTGGGATACGTAATCCCTTCCGCTTTCGCATTAACATTGCAGAGCCCACCATCGCGACCACGATAAATATTATTAATGCTGTTACTTGCATATCCACCTCTTTTTTTGGTTCTGCCAGAATAGGGTCCGGCATTATAAAACGCTCTAAGCCGCTTCTTTTTGATCTACTTTGTGATAACGCGTGAACACTTCATCTTTAACATCTGGATCTACATTCACTTTATTCATATCACCTTTTGCCCATTCAGCAACTCTAGGGTTCATAATTGCGAACCAAACAGGTGGAAACATTGCCAAGACAAACATCCATGGATAACCAGCCTGAAGCTTAGGCACATTATCGTAGTCACGCAGAACTTGGTAAGCACGAGTTGGATGAGCATGATGGTCAGAATGACGCTGTAAATGCACTAAGGCCAAATTAGATACTTTATGGTTACTATTCCAAGAATGATGAGGCTTACAGCGTTCGTATCGACCATTCTTTTCTTTTAGTCTTAATAAACCATAATGTTCGATATAATTTGCACACGTTAAATTCCAGTATCCAAATCCTGCGACAATAAATAAGAAGGGAATCATCACCGGTCCAAAGTAAGCAAGCAATAAAGTATAAGCACTCACAGTCACTAACGCTGGTTGAATAATCTCGTTACTCATTGACCATTCTGACTTACCAAGACGTTGTAGCCTAGAAGCTTCTAGCCCCCACGCTCGTCTAAATGCACCCGGTATTTCACGCTTAACAAATTTATATATTGATTCACCCATCCTAGATGACGCTGGGTCTTCTGGTGTTGCAACATCCTTATGGTGCCCTTTGTTATGTTCGATCACAAAATGCCCGTACCCGCTCACCGCTAGAGCAAATTTTGCAGCAATTTGCTGGCCTTTATCATTCACTTTATGACCTAACTCATGTCCTAAGTTTACG
>CAXBKC010000477.1:0-3192 GCA_963975615.1 uncultured Oleiphilus sp. | reverse complement strand
ATGAGTAATGAACAGAACAGAACGGAAGAAAGCAAGCCTTTTAATTTTGAAACATGTTTTGAGTGCGCAGCGGTTTGAAAAGATGATCGTAACACTTAATTATCATCCTCTGACTGTAAAGCTGGGATGACAATATCGCCTTGATCTGTACTTTTAATTTCTATACGGGAATCAGGGTCGTCATTTAGTTGGAAACCAATGGTAAAGCCTGTTATTTCTCCGCTAGATAAAAGCATAAAGTTTGGTTTTTTGCCTTGCTCTATACCATCCATAATACCTAGGTCACTTATATAGTCGGAATCACCATCACCAAATTTTTTGGAATTGCCACCTAATATTTTTCGCTCTTTACCTTCACGCTGAAAATCAATATTGAGCCATTCAGGCAAGGTGTGCAGTCTTAGTGAATGTTTTTCGCTATCTTCCCAGCGCCCTTCCTGCTCATTAAAACTCAGAAAGGCATAATGATCTGGCTCAATCATCACGCCTATTTCTTCGTTACTAAATACTGCTTCGTCGGATGCCATTAATAATACAGCTTGGAGCCTTTTCGCTTCATTGTGCATTTCTCTGGCTTGGTTACCACTGCCTACGGTGGTTAATGCAATGGCTGAAATCAGACCAAGTAAGAGCATGACCACCATTAACTCAATCAAGGTAAATCCTTTCATGCACACAACTAAAAAGGAGCCGTATTTATTCGACTCCTTAAAAAGTGCCTGCCTTCTAGTCTTTGTTGATGAGCTAATCATTGGCTTATAAGGTTACTCAATATCGTTTTAATTTAAATCGTGATTACTAATATCTTCACCGCCATCTGAACCACCTTCTCTACCATCAGGACCTAATGAATATAAGTCATACGGGCCTTGAGAGCCTGGACTAACGTATTGATATTCAGTTTTCCATGGATCTACAGGCACGCTCGGTAGATAACCGTTTTTATTCCAGTTCTTTGCTTCTGGCGAGCCTGAAGGCTGACTTACTAGCGCTTCTAGACCTTGATCTGTACTCGGGTAATTGAAGTTATCGAGCTTGTACAAATCTAAAGCATTACTGATATTTCTAATTTGAGTTTTTGCTACGCCGATACGTGCTTCTTCACCACGGCCTAGTATGTTGGGAGCAACTACTGCAACTAAAAGCCCGAGAATTACCATCACCACCATAATTTCAATTAGCGTGAAACCAGATTGACGACTATGACTGTATTTCATTTTTCATCCTTATTTTGCTATTTATTAATGTATAAAAATGGTTCGGTACATTGATGTTACACCAAACATTAACTAACTAAATTACTCATATTTAAGATTGGTAGCATAATAGCCAAGACGATTATCAGAACCACCCCACCCATAAATAGAAGCATTAGTGGCTCAAACAAGCCAACTATAGTTTCAATCAAACCTTGCAAGTCACTTTCTTGATGTCTTGCTGTTCTTTCTAGCATTTGATCTAGTTCACCACTTGATTCACCACTTGCAATCATGTGAATCATCATCGGTGGAAAGTAGCCTGTTTGCTCAAGTGATTGGTGAAGGTTGCCACCTTCACTGACTTTAACAGCGGCTTCAACCAAAGACGCTTTTAAACAATCATTTGCTAACACCTCAGCGGCAATGCGCATAGCATCGACCAGAGGTACACCACTGCTATTCAAAATACTCAAGGTACTTGCGAATTGAGAGGTATTTGCACCTCTAGCAATTTTTTTAATAAAAGGCATATAAAGTAGGCGTTTATGAAAGGCAAAACGAAACTTATCTTTTTTAAGGCCCGCCTTAAATGCAATCCCGGCAATCACTATCAGGACAAAAATCGCTAAGCCCCATTTGGCCAGAAAATCACTAACGGCCAACAAACCCTGTGTGAGAGGTGGTAGATCTTGGCCATTATTGACGAAGACTTCAATGATATCTGGCACCACATAAGTTAATAAGAAGACCACTATCGAAATAGCAACAAAGGCTAGAATGACCGGATAAATAGCTGCTAACTGAATTTTCTGCCGTGCTTGCTGCCTAGCCTCGGTGTAATCTGCCAAACGGTTGAGAACAAGATCCAAGTGACCTGCATGTTCACCCGCTGCCACTGTAGAGCAATATAGGTTTGGAAACGCCGCGGGGAATTCACTCAGACTGTCTGCCAAGGTATAACCTTCTAATACCTTCGCTCTAACAGCTAAAAGCATACTTCGAACATTGGTTTTTTCACTTTGGCTGGCAACCGCACCGAGCGTTTCTTCAATAGGAATACCAGATTGAATTAAGGTTGCTATTTGGCGCGTGATTAATGCTAACTCTTTTACACTGAGCTTTCGCTTTGAGCTAAATAAGTTGGTCGCACTTTGTTTCTCAGTAGTATGATCAACGGATAAAGGTGCGAAGCCTTTTTCTCGCAGTTGCTGACGGACCTGTCTTGCGCTGTCGGCTTCCATTACACCTTTTTTTTGCTTGCCCTTTTGGTCGAGCGCTTTATATTCGAATGCTGCCATGATTGCTTCCGCGCTTAACCTTTGTGAGTCACTCTAATGACTTCTTCTATTGTCGTGACACCCGCCAATACTTTTTGGATACCATCGTCATTAATGCTTGGCCCAGCTTTACGTGCCTGCTGTTCAAGCTCTTGCTCTCCTGCCTTGCTATGTATTAATTCTCGAAGTTGCTCATTTACTTCCACCACTTCATAGATGCCTAAACGGCCTTTATAGCCTTGATGATTACATTCAGAACAACCTTTAGCACGATAAATAGTTGGTTTTTCATCTTCGCTGACTGTAAGTGGGATATTTAAATACTCACAGGTTGAAGCATCAGGTGAATATGGTTCGCGACAATCTCGACAAAGTACACGTACGAGTCTTTGCGCAATAATCCCCACTAAACTTGAACTGATTAAAAATGGTTCAACACCCATATCCATTAGTCGAGTAATTGAGCCTACGGCACTATTGGTATGCAGTGTTGATAAAACCAAGTGACCAGTTAAACTTGCTTGGACAGCAATATCAGCGGTTTCGACATCACGAATTTCACCGATCATGACAACATCCGGGTCTTGACGTAATATTGCCCTAAGGCCTCGCGCAAAGGTCATCTCGACTTTAGTATTGACTTGTGTTTGACCAATACCAGGCAGGTTATATTCAATTGGGTCTTCGACCGTTAGAATATTTCGACTACGATCATT
>CAXBKC010000476.1:0-3210 GCA_963975615.1 uncultured Oleiphilus sp. | reverse complement strand
TGATGACGACTTAATCAATGAGATTAAAACTAGTATTCGAGCGAATACCACACCGCGCCATGTGCCTAGCAAGATCATTCAAGTCACCGATATCCCTAGCACGATCAGCGGTAAAATTGTGGAAGTCGCGGTTAAAAAAGTGGTCGAAGGTTTGCCAGTAAATAATACCGAAGCCTTGGCTAACCCAGAGGCGCTAGATTTATTTAAGAATATACCTGCACTTCAAGAAGACTAAGGTAATTTTATTCAGGATTAAACCGGTGCTGATCTGGATCAAGACTTTGTAAAAAATACTATGCCACTATAAATAGCTTAGAAGAGAAATTTATTTTGATGTTCACATAACATTAGACTAGGCTTTAATAAATAACTTTCTTTCTGGTTATATGGCTAATTAGTTGATCCTAAGGCCTTTTTTCCGCACCATTCATTCGAATAATTGGATTACCAGAGTACAAGTATTAATGCATAATCAGCTAGCAAAAAACATACAATATCGTCGTGATGTATTGCGGGTCTTCATGCTTTTCGCCTTTGTCTGTGGTCTCTTATTTTCTCTAATAAACTTTTCTCGTGGTTTATATATTCTTGCAACACTAGAATTAAGCTTTGGTTTATTTTCTGTTTTTCTTTGGCGTATTATCCCCACCACCCCGAATCTCGATAAATGGGTAATGGCATACATCATCCCATTTTTTTTGATGATAATGTATGGCTTATCAGTTCAACAATCCGAAATGGATATTTTTGTTTGGATTTTAATTATCCCATTACTCGCGTACTTGCTAATGGGTCGAAAAAAAGGTTTTTGGGTCTCGGTAACTTTCGTTGTTTCGGGTCTTGCCATTTATCACTGGCGACTCATTAGCAACGATATTAAACCAATCTCAATAAATATTATTACTAGTTCACTATTAGCCATGACCATTGCGCATGTCTACGAGTTGAATCGTGAAAAAAATGAACAACGTTTGCTTGAATTGGCAGGAACGGACAGCCTAACCGGCCTAGCAAATCGTATGAAGTTAGACCAAGGCTTTCAGCATTTTTCTTTATTAATCAAGCGGCACGATATAAACCTTATTCTTGTGTTATTTGACTTAGATCTTTTTAAAGACATTAATGATCAATATGGGCATAACGTCGGTGATAAAGCTTTATGCTTTGTAGCCAATTTTTTAAAAAAGAATATAAGAGAAAGTGATTTATTGGCAAGATTTGGTGGTGAAGAGTTTGCATTACTTATGACAAGTTCGGATATAGATGAAGCCTATCAACATATTAATTCAATCAGGGAAAGACTCTCTCAACATCCCTTTATCAACAACAAAAACCAAATAAAAATAACCTTAAGTGCCGGAATAGCAGCCTATGGAATAGATGGTACGAATCTAGACTCTCTGATGAAAAAAGCTGACGACCGCCTATACATAGCCAAGAGCAAAGGTCGCAACTGCATCGTAGTCACTGGCTAAAGTTGTACAATGAACACCTACAGCCTTACACTCACTGACTTTAAGCCTAATTAAAGTTGGATAATATTATGATCCGAGAAAGCATGATCAAAGGCCTGCATTTTTTAAAATCACCCCCTGTACTTCAAGCTTTATTCTTAATAGTGATCATTACCAACTTTGCGAAAAACTCCCACGCCCAACAAGCTAGTGATTCAGTTGCTCCAGAATTTTCAACCAAACCACCGATTGTTCCATCAAATACATCTAAAACAGTTTTAGCGAATAAATTCATTGCAGTCACCGCACATCCTTTAGCAACACAAGCTGCCTTTGATATTCTGGAAAATGGCGGCTCTGCAGTTGATGCCATGGTGGCAGTACAAACGGTATTAGGGCTGGTCGAACCGCAATCTTCCGGATTAGGAGGCGGCGCATTTTTACTGTACTACGACGCCAAACAGAAAAAACTAAGCACATTCGATGCACGTGAAACGGCTCCTCTAAAAGCCTCACCCGAATTATTTATGTCTGATGATACGACGCCTATGCAGTTTTTCGAGGCAATTGTGGGTGGTCGTTCTGTGGGCACACCAGGTACCGTAAAGTTACTTTGGGAAATGCATAAACTATACGGGAAAGACTCTTGGGCTGAGCTGCTTGTACCGGCAATAAAACTAGCAACTGATGGCTTTTCTGTTTCACAAAGAATGGCAGTTTCTATTGCCCGCGATCAAGGCCGATTGGATCTCGACTCAGAAGCCGCCGCCTATTTTTACCCAAAGGGTCAAGCGCTTCAAGCAGGTAGCCTGCTTAAAAACAAAGCCTATGCACAAACACTTCAAGCATTAGCCAAGGAAGGCGGCGATCACTTTTATCAATCGGATATCAGTAAAGCTATTATCAATAAAGTTCAACATTCCACCAATAAAGGCTACTTGAGTCAGGAAGATTTCCACGCGTATAAACTTATACAGCGCGATGCTGTTTGTATGGAATATCATGCATTTGATGTCTGCGGAATGGGGCCACCTAGCTCTGGCTCTATCAGCGTAAACCAAATATTAGGCATAGTTGAAAACTATGACTTAGCCAAGCATCCACAGAGCTCCCCGCTCACTTGGCAGTTAATTTCAGAAGCAAGCCGTTTAGCTTTTGCAGATAGAGGCCAGTACATTGCCGATCCTGATTTTATTGAGGTGCCGAAGGGGCTACTCAATAAAAACTATCTAGCATCAAGAAGTGAACTAATTAAAGCAGGCCAGGCAAACGCGAATATTTCTTATGGGATTCCTCCTGATATTAAACAGGACAACGTAGAATCAGGTAATTCACCGGAACAAGAATCCACGACACACTTTGTAATCGTCGATAACAAAGGCAATATCGTCTCTATGACCAGCACCATTGAAAACGCCTTTGGCTCGCGCTTAATGGTGAAAGGCTTCTTACTCAATAATGAACTGACAGACTTTTCGTTTTTACCAAAGGATAATGGCCAGTTAGTAGTCAACAGAGTCGAAGCTGGTGAACGGCCACGCTCTTCAATGGCGCCCACCATTGTTTTCAGATCAAATGCTAAAGGCGAGAAAGTGCCCTACCTTGCCTTGGGCTCACCAGGTGGATCTCGCATTATCAATTTTGTTGCAAATTCACTTATTCGGGTTTTAGACTGGAATGTAGATTTACAAAGTGCTTTTGATAGCCCGCATATTATTAATCGTTTCGGAAGGATGGAGCTTGAACAAGACACATC
>CAXBKC010000475.1:0-3222 GCA_963975615.1 uncultured Oleiphilus sp. | reverse complement strand
TAATTAAGCAGTTAGATTCCGCATCGAATTTTGATATTGGTCAAATTGTTAATGTTGGAAAGATCGGTTATTACGTTCGGGATATTGGAATTGGTTGCGCTAAAAAAACTGGGTTATTTGAAACTAATTGTAAGTGGGTAACTCTACCTTTGCTTAACTGGCAAGGTTTTGAAGGATCAAAAAGGCTTTCAGCTAGAGCAGAAACGTCAAAAGGATGTTTTTTAAAAGACTTTGAATCTATTGAAGAAAGGGACTTGTGGCTAGAAAATTACAATAAAGCAAAATCCCTCTGCGAAAAAAACCATTTGTTTATTTAAGGATTGATCATTGTGAAATTAATAATCGGCAGCACATCGGTAAAAATGAAAGAAGGTCTTTATTGTCTTAACGATTTGCATAAGGCAAGCGGTGGCGATCCAAACAATGCGCCATCGCAATGGGTAAAGAATAAGCAGACAAAAGACTTTCTGCAAACTATGGAAATATCCCTAGTTAAAGTCGAGGGTCGATCAGGTGGCACTTACTCAGAAAAGAAAGCGGTTTACTCTTATGCAATGTGGATTAGCCCGCAATTTCAAAGCCATGTTATCGATGCTTATGACGCGCTGGTTACAGGTCAGCTCGAAGATGCCAAACGAGAAGCTACTCGAAACACCGCACGACTAGAAGCGCCATTCATGACTAAAGCCGTTCAGTTTACGCGGCAGTCACAGGGAAAGAAGTCAAGCCACTTTCATTTTTCTAATGAATTCAATCTAATTAATCAAATAGCACTAGGAGCAACTGCAAAGCAATATAAGATTGCCAACGGCATTGGGCCTAATGAACACATACGTGACACGCTAACAGTGCTTGAGATAGCCTGTATTGAGCATTTGCAGCGCGCCAATACAACTTTAATTGAGATTGGCCTTGATTATCAGAAGCGCAAATGTGAGCTATCAAAGATTTACACACAGCGTCATGCGCGCGGATTGATTGATGAGGTGGCGCGACTTGAGCACTGAAGAAAATAATTAAATAAACACTGTACTAATAGATTATTCTCTATTATAGTTTAGTTACATTAAAGGTTAAGGAGATTGTGATGAGTGATGTTATTCAGATTTTTATAGTATTGGTACTTGTAGGATCATGGCTAACTCATGTCGTTACTTGCTTAATTCAAGCGAAGTATTTGTTGCTTCTAGTCGGTGTTATCTTCCCGCCCATTGGTGTTATTCATGGGTTTGGGAATTGGCTAGGAGTGGCTTGGTAGTTTTACCACTCGACCAGGAGGTGAGAAGTACCCCCGTCATGTAGTGATGCAGCATCGGGGTTTTAATTAATTTAGGGAGTGAGTGATGGATTACAATAGTTCAGAGTCAATTAAAGATGCAGGCAGGCAGGCTTTTAACGAAGGATTAAAGCTTAGTGACTGTCCAATAAATAGAAGAACCAATGCAAATGCAATTCATTACTGGAATTTTGGATGGCATGATGCTTCAAACAACACCTGTAAGGGGCCAAAATGCAAAGCCGTAAAAGGAGTTGGTCACTCATTGGAATGTGAAGATAAGCATGATTCACATTATTTAAATCTTTAAACAGCGCATAGCGTAAGGCTTTAATTAATTTAGGGAGTGATAGAAATGGCAAAGTTTAGAAAGAAGCCAGTAGTAATTGAAGCAATACAACTTGTTGCTGTATCTGAAACGAAGCGAAAATATGGCACAAGCATAGAATACAACTCAGCCGAGGTGGCTAAATTTATTGGTGGAATCGTTAGGTTTCCAACTCGCCCAAATGGAACAAAACTAGGGCGCTTCTGCGTAGAAATAGACACGCTTGAGGGCGTAATGACTGGAGACGTTGGCGATTATATAATTAAAGGTGTAAAGGGTGAATTCTACCCATGTAAGCCTGATATATTTAAACTAACCTATGAGGCGGTTGATTTACAGCGCATAGCGCAAGGTGAGAATATGTTTAATCTGCTAATGAGAATGTCGAGTCAGAATAGAACTAGATTAATATTCTTTGGCTGCTATATCATTTTTTGCTCACCGGTGATTCTTGCTGCTGTTGTTATCGGATTTTTATTTTAAGGTGATTTATGGGTGAATGGATTAGTGTTAAGGATAGATTACCGGATGACTGTAGTGAAGTTTTGGTAATTTGCAAATGGGACAATTCGCCTTTAATTGCATTTAATGACGGCATGGATTGGATTGAAAAATGTGACAATTTAGAAATTATTGGAGATTCTGATTACAACACCATTATTCATGAAGTAGGCGCTGAAAATATAGGCTACGAAATCACCCACTGGATGCCATTACCTGAGCTGCCTAAGTAATGGCTGAGAAAATCCTAGTTAATAGCGACAAGTCACGGGATGAGTTCTTAGCTATGGCTGCAAAGCTTTATGATGAGCATAAGCATGTAACCTTTAGCTACTCGCTTGGCAAGTCTAGGACGTTAACCCAGAATAGAGCATTGCATAAGTTTTGCGACATACTAGCTATTACATTGAATGACGCAGGGCTTGACCAGAAGAAGCTACTAAAGCCTAGCATTGATATACCTTGGACTCAAAACGCAGTCAAGGAGATGCTATGGCGGCCTGTACAGGTAGCGGTAACAGGAATAAAAAGCACCACAAAGCCGGAGACAAGTCAGTACTCTGCAATTTACGAAGTTTTAAACAGACATTTATCAATGAAACACGGCATTAGCGTTCCATGGCCGACTAAAGAGAGTGAGATATTATGAGTAATAAAATAAAGTGTGAAATTCTCAGTGATCAGCAACTTGATGGTAGTTTTTGCCATTTTGTAGTGTTTGGAAATGCCTCACCAATCGAAGCGCCGATGAAGGATTGTATCGAATGTGCTTCTGAAAATGATGCGTTTAAATTAAAATCAATAATTGATAACCATAATGAGGCAGAATCATGAAAAAAGGGGCGATTGTAGATATTCATGCGGAGGGCGAGCCTACATTTAGAGCCTGTGTTTTTGATGAGGCGTCAGGCTACGACACTATGTTCTGGGTTGTTGATCTTCGTGATGGTGAGAGAACTATTCGAGATTTAAGCGAGATGAGCGACCCAATAATTGTAGATATTTTTGATATTGACTGAGCCAACATTGCTCTACGGGGCGCAATAACTAAAGTGAGTGAGGTATTATGAGCAGAGCATTTGATGCAAGAGAGAACGCAAAGCAAGCATACCCAGAT
>CAXBKC010000474.1:0-3225 GCA_963975615.1 uncultured Oleiphilus sp. | reverse complement strand
AAAGCAGAATGTCGCCAAACTGGCATTTGGTCCTATCTTCAACCAGGCAGCAAATTCTATGGTTGATGCGTTTTGTGAACGTGCGAATCAAGTATACGGTTAATTAAATTAGTTTTTTAAGATGTGGTGATAAAGTCAGTTATGATTCAGATAGAAGTTGCTTACGCAACACCTGCTTTACAGAAAATTATTACTTTGAATGTACCTGAAGGAACGAGTGTTTTTGATGCTGCTTGCGAGTCGGGTATCGAGAAGTTCTTCCCTGAAATAGATTATGGCACGATACATATGGGGATTTTTGGCAAGGTTGTGAAAAAGCCTAAGGATCAGGAAATTCGAGCTGGTGAAAGGGTTGAGTTGTACCGGCCACTAATTATTGATCCGAAACAAGCGCGCTTAAATAGAGCGGCTAAATAGAACAAAAAATAGAAGTGCATCTAATTGAATGCACTCCCAACTATCAGTGTTATTTTAACTGCTGGTTACGATTAAAATTTAATTAGTAAGCAGGGTTATCTTCTAGCAGTGTCCCTTCATATCTGGCAAAGAGATCATCTTCATAATAAATTGTAATGGTTTGCTGTTGTATTTCACCGCCACCTTGTTGGTAGGTGTACACGTAATTTTCTGTTGTTGAATTAAATACGTTTTCTACCACGGGCTTACCTAGTACGAAGTACACCTGCTTTTGTGTCATTCCCGGTTTTAAGGTGTCTAACATTTCTTGGGTGATGATGTTGCCTTGCTGGACGTTAATTTTAAATACGCCAGGAAAGCTACAAGCTTGTAATAAGTTTATGGAAATAAGTAGTATGCTAAGTGTTATAAATTTAAGGTGATTTCGCATTGAGGGCTGAGTTCCACTATTTTTGACTTGGGCTCAAAACAACTTTAAAGTTTGCCGATAATGTTGTTGAGCAATTGCTTGAATAATAACGAATAGAATCAATTAGCCAAGCATGATACCTGAAACATGTGAAAACTGTGAATAGGATGACAAATAAATCATGTCTGATAATGTTGAGTTAAAAAAAGCAGGCTTAAAAGTGACTCTGCCTAGGCTTAAAGTCTTAGGTTTGTTGGAAGGCGCAGTCGACCATCATATGAGTGCTGAAGATGTTTATAAAGCCTTGCTAGAGTCTGGGGATGATGTAGGGTTAGCGACGGTTTACAGGGTGCTTACTCAATTCGAAGCTGCAGGTTTGGTGCTTAGGCATAATTTTGAAGGTGGCCACGCTGTTTTTGAATTAGCGACAGAAGAACATCACGATCATATGGTGGATACGGAAAGTGGTAAGGTTATCGAATTTTTTGACTCTATGATTGAAGAGCGCCAGCACGAAATTGCAGCTGAGCATGGTTATGAATTAGTCGATCATAACTTAACCCTATATGTGCGGCCGCTAAAAAAGTCTTAGTCTTTAGGC
This sequence comes from uncultured Oleiphilus sp., assembly GCA_963975615.1. Classification (GTDB taxonomy): domain Bacteria; phylum Pseudomonadota; class Gammaproteobacteria; order Pseudomonadales; family Oleiphilaceae; genus PZPK01. The sequence continues at coordinate 1,798 of CAXBKC010000474.1, read as the reverse complement.
ATTGAGCGCTACATACAACAAAACCGTTTCTTGCTTAAAGAGAACGGTTTTGTTGTTTTAGCGTTAGCCATCCTCAAACAAACTCAATCATTTCTTTGGCGTGAGCTAAGGTTTGATCGGTTATTTTAATGCCGCCTAGCATTCTGGCAATTTCTTTTGTCCGGTCTTCTGGGCTTAATAAGTCTATAGAGGATTTAACACTGCCGTCTACTTCTCGTTTGCTAATGAAGTAATGATGATCACCTTGTGATGCGACTTGTGGTAAGTGTGTGACGCAAATGACTTGGCCTTTTTTACCTAAGGTTTTTAATAGCTTACCAACAATCTGAGCGGTACCGCCGCCAATGCCTACATCGACTTCATCAAATACTAAAGTAGGAATGGTCGAGCTTTGGGCGATAATAACTTGAACCGCAAGACTGATTCTAGATAGCTCGCCACCAGAAGCCACTTTGTTGATAGGTTTAGGTGGCTGTCCTGGGTTGGTGCTAATTAGAAACTCGATACTATCAATGCCGTGCTGATTTATTTTATTTCGCTCAAGTGAGGTTAAGGAAACGACAAATTTAACGGATTTCATATCCATCAAAGCGAGTTGTTCAGATATCTGATCTTCAAGATTTTTGCCGACGGCTAAGCGTGCTTGTCTTTGTTTTTCGGCAATTTCAAAATAACTTTTTTCTAGCTTAATGACATCTGCCTGAAGCTCTTCTAAGTTTTGGTCTCCATGAGTATATTGCTCTAACTCTTGAGAAAGTTTTTGCTGAACAGTTATTAGTTCTTCTGGTTCGCACCGGTGCTTTCTGGCGAGTTGATATAAAGTGCTTAGTCGCTCTTCTATTTCTTGTAAGCGTTCGGGGTTTAATTCAAACGAGTCACTGAAGTGTCTTAGATTATTTGCGGCTTCATCAATTTGAATTTGAGCTTCATTTAACAGAGTTAAGGCTTCACTTAATTGTTGGTTCTCACAAGGTAGGTTCATTAGTGATGAACTTGCGTGTGCAATCATGCTGCTGATGTTGGTTTCTTCTTCATCGCACAGAGCCAGCGCAGTATGTGTTTTCGAGAGTAATAATTCGGCATTAGCTAGTTCTGCTTGTTCTTGTTCTAGCTTAGTGACTTCATTTTCCCCTAAACCAAGCACCTCTAACTCTTCAACTTGGAAAGTAAGTAAGTGAATTCGCGCAGCCACTTCGTCTTGATTGTTTTCAAGCTTGGCTAAGTGTTTTGATTTTTTTGTCCATTCCCGGTAGCGCTCTACAACCTCTTCAGACAGGTTATTGATTTGTGCAAAGTTATCGAGAATGATTCGGTGGTTATCTTTTTCCAGAAGCGACTGGTGTTCGTGTTGGCTGTGTATATCTATTAATAGTTCGCCAATCGCTTTTAAGTTTTGAAGAGGGCTTGGGTGGCCATTTATATAGCCGCGAGAACGACCTTCAGCCGTAATGACTCTGCGTAAAATACATTGTTTGCCATCATCTAGGTCGTGTTCTTTAAGCCACTCTTGAGCGCCTGAGTGTTTTTCTAAATCAAAAGTGGCTGAGATATCTGCTTTATCTTCACCGTGTCTGACCATGCTGGTGTCAGCTCTATCTCCTAGTGTTAAGCCTAAAGCGTCGAGAATAATTGATTTTCCTGCCCCTGTTTCGCCACTCAAAACGGTCATGCCATTGTTAAATAAAACTTCAATATGATCGGCGATAGCAAAGTTTGAGACTGTAATTTGGTTAAGCATGCTTTGGCACCTTGTTTTTATAGAGTGTGGTGGGCGGTGTAGATTGTTGGTGATTAATTC
>CAXBKC010000473.1:0-3229 GCA_963975615.1 uncultured Oleiphilus sp. | reverse complement strand
TGTCTCGAAGGGAACAGGCTTAAACGAAACATCTGCAAAATACTACCTAGATGCAGTATTGGCCATGCCAAAAGGCATTGAGTATGAACACACGATAAATATCTCAGCGACAAAATATTACTTACAGCGATTTGAGGATATTTTAACCCCTTCAAAATTTGATTCAGTTCTCCTATCTGTTGAAAAACATTTGACCTTTTACGTAGCTCAAGGCAAAGGTGATCAAGTTACGATAAGAGCGCTGATTGGCTCATATAAAGCCAAACTAGCTCTACAAGCAGTAAACCCTATCTATCCCGATGAAGTCAGTGGTGATCCAACAACATTCAATGAAGGCGCTATAAAACAAGTTACTATAAATGCCTATGAGCGAGACCCTAAAGCCAGAGCAGCATGCATTGAGGAGTACGGAGCTACCTGCCAAGTATGTGACTTTAACTTTGAGGCCAAGTATGGCGCGATAGGTAAAGGCTTTATCCATGTTCACCATAAAGTCGATATAGCCACAATCGGCGAAAGCTACCAAGTAGACCCTATTAACGATCTCATCCCCGTTTGCCCCAATTGTCACGCAATGCTTCATACAGAAACACCAGCAATGAGTGTTGAGAAGTTGAAGCAGATAATCGATAACGACAAAGTCAACTAACGGTTAGGTGCAGTAACTAATATTGGTTTTGACACACTTCTCAAACAAGAGCAGATTTCACCTGATATACCAACAAAGGATTACCACATGAAACCAACGTTGTTTTTTTATTTGTTTTTACTGTCCGGCTGCCAGCAGATAGCCCCAACAAACATTAACAGAATTGAAGAACAGCGGAATGTTAACAATCAATCTGAAATTGATAAATCAATTTTACCAAGTAACTATGAGATTACAGGTTTTTCAAAGTGTCCTATAGATAGAGAAGCTCTACAAACTCTAATACATGTAAAAAATGGTTTCTTGATACCAAACTCAAATTTAGGAAATACTGTTAATAATACCTCTTTGTCCATAGAGGAAATGAATCAATGGCTTCACGTTTTCAGCCGCATTGAAAACTCTTTCCCGCCAGCTGTATTTAATATTGATGATGAAAGGCAGGTGTCTTTTTTCATTTTTGACGGGACTTGGAACGATAAAGATAATGGAGAGCCAAATACTGTTCCAGCGAAACTACATCACCAGCTAATTCAATCACAAGACCATAGAGTTAAAACTCACTACTATCATGGAGTTGGAACAAGAACAACATTTATTAAAGAGCTTTCGGAAGGGGTTACAGGTAACGGAGCAGAAGAGAGAGCAATTCAAGCGCTTGACGAACTAAAAGCTCAAACAGAGAAAACTGGAATAGCTCCTCATGTTTATTCGATTGGTTTTAGTCGGGGAGCAGCCAGCGCTAGGCATTTTTTAAACCTTGTAGACGATTACTACTTCCAAGAAAAATCATTTCATTCAAGTGAGAATTTGTTGTTTTCAAAACCCCGTCTTTATTCAATGCTTTTTGACACTGTAGCAACAGGACAATTAGACAATTTAAGGCTTGAAATTCCACTAAGTACTATGTCTGTTATACATTTTGTTGCTACATCAGAGGAAAGAACACATTTCCCAATAACAAGAATTAATGTCCCTACAAATGATTTAATAATTGAAGAGACAATTGTAGAAGTGGATTTACCAGGAGTTCACAGTGATATTGGGGGCGGGTATGGTGATACTCTCGAAAAGCTCTCTCATTCTCTAGCTAATCTGTGGTTAGAAAAACAAGGGATTTACCTTCCATCTATAGACTATGATATCCAAGCTCTTTTGAATATGGGGAGAAACGACTCTAGATGGTTACCTTTAGGAAAAATCGACAGCAATAACAAGCGTAAAGAATCTCCAAATAAAGTTACTGAACAATTTACTCTTACCGATCCTAATATAGAAACAGATCTGAATGAAATCTTAGAGAGAATAGCTCTTGCCGAGTCAAACATGGAAACAAATCTGAATGAAATGTTGGAAAGAGCAGCTCTTCTAGCTACAAGTGCTACACAAGCCCTCTTAAGGCAAAGACAAAAAATAGACTCAGGGGAAAAACAAACATTTCAAGGGTTGGTGATTAACCTTTATCCAAAAGACTACTCACTTAAAGTGAATACTAATTGTCCCGAAAGTGTTTCGATAAACAAAAATGAAGGTGTTATTGAAGTTTTAGGTCAGCCTTTTATAGCGTTAACTCCTGAGTATTTGAAGCAGCTGAGGTCAACTTATGGATTAATTAACACATACCCGGTTCCTAATAAGAAAAACTATATTCCAAGCAAATAAAGATGCCTATCATCATCTTCAAGCTACATCGGATCTTTAGTTGATCCTACGAATGTTGGCAGTTGGCAGTTGGCAGTTGGCAGTTGGCATGTAAGGGACAGTCAGATTTGATTGGGCTCCAAATATTAAATCTGACAGTTCAAGTTAGGGAGTGCTCAGATTAGACTTAATATTCCAAAACTTTAAGTGACGACCTAATATATTGAAAAAATAACACTTATTCCTCAATGAAGTAATCAGTATCTAATGATTTAAGCTCATACACTTGCTTGATACTGACACCTAAGTTATGCGCGAGCATTAAATCAGTGAGGTGAACTCAACAGCCTCTTTTGAGAAAGTAGACGTAGTTATAAATACGCCCTTCTTTGCACGGTGCATATCAAGCGCACCTGCAAAGGCTTGTATTTCTGGGCGACCAACCGTTTTATTGGTGTAACGCTTAGCCTATAAGTAAATCATCTCAAGCCCAAGCTTATCTTCTTTGATAATGCCGTCGATCCCACCATCTTGAGTGTATTGCGTTGCTTGTCCTGCATCTTTACGATTACCGCCATAGCCCATTGCAACCATGAGGTCGACGACTAGATTTTCAAAAAACTGTGGAGACGCATTTAAAATAGCCTTCAGCAGTGTGCTAGCAAGGCTCGCATTCAGTGTGTTCATAGTATTGTCTAACACTTCAAAGGGAGTTAGTTCGCTCTCATGCTCTTCAACGACCTGAGTTTTAGTATTGCTGGTGGGCTTATTACTACGACTTTTAAACTCAATGAACTCAGAGAACTGCTCAAGATATTTATTGTTTATTTCTGATGAACTTTGAAGAGCTTGCAAGCCTCTTTCTGTAATAACACAAAAGCTGCGCCTCGGTTGTTTAATCAGCCCAGCCTGCACGAGATAAGTTTTAGCCCAGCCTAT
>CAXBKC010000472.1:0-3232 GCA_963975615.1 uncultured Oleiphilus sp. | reverse complement strand
ACAGCAATCCCCTCTTGGATCACCCCTGCCGTTCCGGCAACATTTTCGCTATTTAACCAAACAACAGCAGCGAAAAAATTGCGACGGAAATTGAGCCAGCTTTAAACCGTATTTGTAGCCGTCTTCGGCCTTATTCAAAAATGCTAACGCTTCCGATGGGGCGTCCCTTCCCCTCGAAAGCTAGCTGGCCGTCCATGGCCAGCTCACGTCATTTTCTTCAACGCCCTCAAGTTCAGAGTTGAATTTATGAATTTCTGAATTTATGAATTTCTAAGCAAGGCTAACTGATTTTTGGACATTTCCGAGTTAAAGGTTGAATTTGTACATTTCAAGCTGAGGTATCTAAGTCATTTATGGGCAGAAGCATTTTAGCTCTAGCTGCCAAAATGAAATTATATTCATGGCTATAAATACATGTTCAGTAAACGTTATTGGGAGATTAATAAAGCTCACGGGCTAATTAAACCCTTTAAACGAGTTCTTCAATGTTAAGGATCAGTAATTATAAATATTAATTTCTTTATGTGACGAAGGGGGGTAGAGATTTGAACCCTCGCCCTCATTCTAAGACGCCTGTATACGCGGGTTGTACGAGTATTGAATGAGTAAATTGTTACACCAAACTGTTGTTTTCATCGTCAGAAAAATGATGCTCAGCCTCAAATGCTAAAGCTTAATCATAGTTATTGAGCCATAGTCTCTTGTTATGAGTTTATTTATGACGAAAGCTGATGCTTTTTCTCACAGCTGACCAATCTAATTCGTTAGGTAAATGTTTCCCTGAAATAGAAGGCGTTTTATAGCACACACTAAATCGTTGACCAGAGTTAAGTATTTTGTCGGATGAATACGGTGTACTGTATTCACTAGAGTATCCATAATCAACCACGTTATTGCTATGACCCCTTTTGTGAGCACCAATATTCCAGCTTATTTTCTCTACAATATTTTTGCTACCATTTATGATACTTACTAACAAAGGAAATTCTTGAGAACAGGATTTTTTATCAAAAGTGATTGTAATTGTTACTGCATCTATCTGTCTTTCTCTTTGCTTATCTTGTTCCTCAAAATATAAATACGTCGCCCCAGAACCAATAACAATAACGGCTATTAATATTCCGACTTGCTTAGGGAATGCAAAAAGTAAAATTATTCCAATTATTATTGCGATCCAAACCATTCGATAATTCCTCTGAGATCATAACGCTTCAAGCAGGGGGCTGCTTTGCTGCACCCCTTGGCTTGACTTGTTAGGTTCCGGTGAGTTAAACAGCAAGGCAGTAATAAAAACTAAAGAAATTATCATGATTAATGGCATTATTATATTTTTAGCCACTCGAAATGATTTTTCCCCGTTCTTAACTCTTTCCCACTCATCTTTCAAAATATCTTGAGAATATGACGACGCATTCTCTATTGCATCAAGGGCTTCAGTGTAATCAGTACCTTTATCAATGTTAATTTTATTCTGTATTGTTGTAGCCGAAGTAAGTAATCCATTGAGTTTAATGTGTTTAGGCTCACTTTTGTTTAATCGTAGTTTTATACGATATAACGCTTCAGCGCCTTCAAATCTCATTTTTCCAATTTGATCGTTATTAAACCTAAAACACTCAACATCTTCATCTGTACTTTGTGGGCTACGCACCTCTTGCATAACTCGACACAAAGCACGTGCAGAAGACAAAAATACAGACAAGTCATTACGTAATCCATCTATCCACGCTTGCCTAAACTCTGAGGTTTTTTGTTCCTTACTAAGAGTCAGATTCACAAAAGCAATAAGTGAAGTTATAAGTGCAGCAACCACAGTAGCAATTGGTGCTAGTGGTATATTCGAATAATCGATGCTCAATCTCCTTAAGAACCTAACTGCTTATTGAACGGCTCGCCGGATAAAGTTCGCTATTCATGTTATTTATCTCATCCTACATTCTCTATGTCTTTGATGTAAAGTGATAAAATACTCTCAACATTCCCAAATCAACCGAGGTTGCGCGTTGGTGTCGTTCAAAAAATTAGCGATAATATTTATTTGCAATATTATCAATCAATTATACTTTTCGAAATAAATCTACATTACGACTTTAGGCTTACCTAATGAGTTGTTCATTTTAATTAAGCTAAATCTATTTATACCTGTATATAAAATCAGTTCATTCGGTTAAACACAATCTAACCAGTAAATAATGGTTTCTATAGAAAAGCACCTCAATACTTCTCAATAAAAAAGCCAGCATGTATGTTTCTGAGAGTACAGATTTAGTAACGTAGTTTTACTGTTTTCAATAGTAAATGAATACATCTAAATCGTAATAATGAGATAGCACACGCTGAATACACTTAAAATCACCTACTAATGGACAGCTTACTCATTAAAGGGTAACAAGCTTTGGGGCATAAATGATTTGCATACCTTGCTCGCAATTGGTGTGATTCAACTCAGAACTTGAGGACGTTGAAGAAAATAGCGTGAGCCTGACAGGACGTCAGGCTAGCTTTCGTTGGCCAGGGATGGCCTATCGGAAGCGTTAGCATTTTCGAATAAGTCCGATGACGGTTACAAATGAAGTTAAAAGCTGGATCAATCCCCATGGCGACTTTTCGCTGTTTGAAAATGTTGCGGGGCGGCTGGGAGTTCCAAGAGGGAACAGCCGTTGGTTTCCTCTTGGTCTGGTGTGGGTGAAGCGCCACGACGTTAGTGGCCGCAGGCCATAAGCAAAACAAACACCTGGATCCCGGCTCAAAAGCATTACCGGGAAGACGTATTAATGGAGTTTGCTTGAATCAGAGTAACGTTTATTCATACTCTGGTGTGGGCGAAGCGCCACGACGTTAGTGGCCGCAGGCCATGTTCACATAACAACCGTTATCTTTGAAATAAAAACCTTACCCTCTTACTTTATCCAACGCCCCGCAAACCGCATTAACGCCTTGAATTGCCCTTGGGGTTGCCCGATGCAGTAAATCGGCATCAAACTGATATATATGCTGGTTTTTTACCGCGGGTAGCTCAGGCCAATCAGACCAATTAATGCCTAAAATATTGCCTTCATCTTGGCTTTGTAAAATCACTTGTGCGCCAGTTAATAACACATTTTCAATGCTAATTTGTGGGTACTCACTTGCTGCGTTATAAAACACATTTTCACCATGACACACTTCAATAAGATTTTGGATCCAACTGCCTTTAGAGACGGTCATCAGCGGTGTTGACCATAATTGATAA
>CAXBKC010000471.1:0-3242 GCA_963975615.1 uncultured Oleiphilus sp. | reverse complement strand
TGTATTGTGGTCATATTCTGCGGCAAATATCTGCGGGTTTGCTGTGGCGGTAACACCAAGGATATTTGATCATTGTTTCTCGTAAACATAACGTTTCGATAAAAGAATTGGGAATTATCCATAAGGTTAAATATCTCTAAGCTAGCTTAATAATTTCACGATTGTAGCACTGTTTAATGCGCTTCAGCTGAAGCTCACACGCATATTATTGAGTAGAGCTACTCAAAACTATCGAAACCTAAGACCTTTAATTTTGCTCTAGATATATTCTTTGTTAACTAGCTCACAAATCACACTTTCAGTGTCAGGTTAATTTACACGAGCTAATTATTAACACCAAATTTTAGTTAAAATCTCCATCGAAAATAACCACTAAACCATTGTTTAAAAAGAACTTATAATTCATGGCAAGCTAAGTGCTTTATTAGAAAACAATTACAACATTTTGAGGCATACCAAATGAAAGCATTTAGCAAAGCACTTACCTTCGCAACACTTGTCGGCTTAAGTATGTCGTCTCAAGCATATATGCTTGCAGATACTTATATTGGTGGCGACGATCATAACTATGGCGATGTTATTGGCCATAAAAGTTTATTCGACGTACATGGTTTAAATGTCTCTTACTCAGGCACGAATGTTACCGTTGATATTTTCACCAACTTTGCTAGCTCAGCAAGTATTGGAAGCTACCCTAGCTTAACAAGAAATGGTTTAGGCATTGGATCTGGTGACTTATTTTTATCTAATAGCTATTCACCTTACGGCAGTTCAAGTAATGGCTATTTAAACGACAAGGCATCAAATGGTAATTTCTGGACGTATGGTTTATCTATTGATAATGCGTATTCGGAAACGGGTGGAAGTGCTAGCCTTTATGCTTTAAATGGCGCAACAAATGACGCCAATGCCTTGCTTAGTGAAGATTTCTTAAGTGGTGGCACTTTTAGAAATGGTCAAGAAGTTGCTGTAGACACTAACTCACAATCTGTAGGCTTAGTGAACACAACTGGCTCATGGAGTGTTGATCAGATTGCCAAAAAAATCTCATTCAGCTTCGATACTGCTGGCACTGACTTATTAAGCAGTGGGGAACTAGCTCTTCATTGGTCAATGCTTTGCGGCAATGATGTCATTGAAGGCTTTGTAGATGCTCCGACTCAAGTTAGTGAACCATCACTTGCTGGATTATTCGGTTTAGGCTTATTAGGCTTGGCCTTCGCTCGTCGTCGCGTTTAAACTTAAAATAAAAAAAGGGGGGCTGATAGGATATCAGCCCCCCTTTTTTTTGGTTTGAATAGACCTTTGACTTATCATCTATAGATAAATAAGTATTTTTGTCCCACTATTGAGTTACTATTGACCATCTAAGACCTTAATTTTATAAAAAGCATTCTTAAACTTATAAAAATAACAAAAGCATTATGTATCTAAAAGTCTTTATACCTTTAATTTGGCTTTACTGTTTCAGTCTGTCTCTGCTTGCGAATGAGTCAATTCTTGACCTTCGGGAACGTGACTGGTCGGTTGGGCAAGTTCATAGCTTGCAAGGAAGCTGGGATTTTTATTGGCAACAACTTATATCACCTGAGCAATTTGGTGCAAACCAATCACAAGCAAATTCTTTTCCTGTTCCAGGAGCATGGAACTCCCCCCCTAAAGGTATCCAATCTTTTCCTGGGTTCGGCTATGCAACATACAAAACAAGCATTTTAGTTCCTATCAATAAAACAGATATTTATTTAGCTATTCCTGATATGGCTAGCGCATATAAGCTTTGGAGTAATGGAAAAGTCGTTGCAGAAAACGGCGTGATTGGAACAAGCAAAGACACAGAAACGCCGGCCTATTTACCTAAATTTGTTTTCCTGACACCGAATGAAGGCGAGCTCGAACTTGTTCTGCAAACTTCTAATTATCATTATCAATGGGGCGGCGTTTGGTATCCCCTTCAACTCACAGATGCTGAAGGGATTTATAAGTTAAGGGAAATGCCTATTATTCGGAGTATGCTTTCTGCAACCGTACTCATAGCGGCGAGCCTCTTTGGTTTATTTATGTTCTTTAGCCGACCCAAAGAAAAAGTTTTACTCTATTTTAGTTTGCTTTGCTTAGCGATGGGTTTACGTCGATTATTAATCGATGAACGCGTTATTTACTTTTTCTTTGGTGAACATTGGTCGCTTTTGCAAGCGCTGGAAAACCTGTGTACTTATTTAGCTTTCCCTTTCTTTATCTCGTATTTTTCATACAAATTTCCGGTAAAATTTAGTAGGAAAGCCATACAATTAAGCTGGTTGATGGTTGTCCCCTTTTGCTTTTTGGCACTTACAAGCGATGTCAGCTTTTACACCCGTTTCAATGTACCCTTTCAAGTCATGATTCTCCTATCATTGCCTTATATTTTCTATATCTACATAAAGTGTTTGAGAGAAGGAAAACGTGGCGCCAAAACCTTTGGCTTTGGTTTGGGTATTTTTATACTGGCGGTACTGAACGATATTTTGACTTACAGCTATGTCATTCATACACCCAACCTTTCCCATTTAGGTATTCTAACGTTTGTTATTTTCCAAGGTATCGATTTAGCAAAGAGCTACCTACACAATTTTGCCAAAATTGAGGAAATGTCGAATAGCTTGCAAAGTAAAAACCAAGAGCTAATGAAAATAGATGCCTTTAAGAATGAATTTCTTGCAACGACATCCCATGAATTAAGAACCCCTTTACATGGTATTTCCGGTTTAGCGAGCCATCTGTTAAATGACCCTTCTTTAAACTTAAAACCAGAACATCAACATAAGTTAGATCTAATTTCATCCACTACGCGCCGCTTAGGGTCTTTAGTCAACGACATTGTTGATTTTGCCAGCATCAAACATGGAAACATTAAGCTGAACATAAAGTGCATCGATTTAAATGCGCTCTCGAACTCTGTCGTGAGCACACTCAAGCCTCTAGTTTCAGGTCGCGATATCCGCTTAACCTACAGTATTTCCAAAGAAGCTCAATTTGTCTTAGCTGATGAAAATCGACTTCAACAAATCCTCTTTAATCTACTTGGTAATGCCATTAAATTTACCGAAGCAGGCATCATTCAACTGAATGCCCGCACACTAGAAAAACCTGCCAAGAGTCTCTTGAAAAATGAAGATAAAGACTACGTTACGATAGAAATTATTGATACAGGAATCGGTATCGCGTCCGACAAATATGATCTCTTATTTGAACCCTTCCATCAT
>CAXBKC010000470.1:0-3247 GCA_963975615.1 uncultured Oleiphilus sp. | reverse complement strand
AGGCTGTTTGCTGCGCCCACCTCTATTGCTGCGACATAACTTAATTCTCCATAAGCCGTTGCCACAGCATCGAAAGCAACCGTTGGAGCTGTATCAAAACTTATGCCGGCAGAGCGCTGCGGAGAACCCATTCCAGCAACAATAGCGAGTGATTTAGAATCATCTACTTCGTCTATATTCATAACATCAATATGATCGGTGTATTTAAAAATATTCTCAATAATTGTTGGGGCCACTTCCTAAAAAACATGCACCTTTTGCAATCATTTCAATCGCATTTTTATCCAAACTACGCATATGACTTCCCTTTATAGTGTAAAAAATAATCGCGTCTTACATTAGCTGATTTACATTTTTATGGACTAGGCTTTATTCTTACTAAGAAAATAAAGCCTGTTATTAGGTATAGCAGATAATGATTTGGAGGGGTTTGGAATATGAAAGACACAACGATAAAAAGAATTATGGTGATTATCCCTATTGTTAATACGAGTGTTTTAGATGATGTTAAAAATGAAGTTGGGCATGTCTTAGCACCAGATTTCTCAGCAGAGTATTTTAATGTTTCCCAAGGAACCTGCACGATAGAAAGCCGCTATGCTGAGTTTTTAAATACGCAGGATATTATCGCTTTATCAAAAGAGGCTGAAGCTCAAGGTTTTGATGGTATTTATGTTGACTGTTTTGGGGCGCCAGGTGTTTCTATTGTAAGGGAATTAGTAAATATTCCTGTTGTTGGCGGCTTTGATGGTGCTGTTTTGATGGCTTCGTCCATATCTCAAAAGTTCTCTATTGTGACTGTTGTACCAAGTGTTGTTCCCATGCTGGAGTCTCAAGCTAGAGACTTAGGTATTTCTGATAATTTAGCATCTATCAGAAATGTGAATATGCCTGTTCAAGACTTGAGCGACAAAACTAAACTCATTTCGCATTTGTTAGAACAAAGTAAATTAGCTATTCAAGAGGATGGGGCTCAGGCAATTGTTTTGGGGTGTACAGGAATGGTGGACGTAGTTGATGCTGTTAGCCAAAAGTTAAAACTGGCAGGGCTACCAGCCCCGGTTATCGACCCAAGTTATGCTGCGGTTACTCTATTACAGTCTTTAATCCGTTGTGGGCTCTCACAAAGCCGCTTAACATACTACAACTCAACAGCTAAATTAGTGACTGATCCAAAATTTTGTAATGCTTAGGCTATTAGTGTTAGCTGATAAAAAACATATTCAGATTAATCTTAACCAGTGTGTGGAATGACTAATCTGAATAAAATTACAGTTTATAACTGAGTTTTAATGCGATATGTCGATCTTGTTCAGGAATAGCAAAATGCCTTGGTGGCGTTGTCGCACCGGTAAATATGTCGCCTGAAGGGACGGAATTTTTAGCATTAAATATGTTATAGATTGATGCGCTTAGTTGAAGAGTATCGGCCTGATTACTAAAGTTGATAGAAGTATCAACAGTGGTTTTTTCTTTCAGACCATCTGTGTCATAGGGGTCAATTCCTTTAGCGGTAAGTTTACCTGAATAAAGAAGACCTATATAAGCATGGATGAATTGTGAATGGCGATAGTTAAAGCCGACATTTGCTTTATGCATTGGAACATGATGTTGAATTTCATTAGAATGTTCATTTTCAGCAAATTGATAGGTGTAGTTGAAGTCGAATGAAGAGCCTCCGACTAAGCGTGAACTGAGTTCTAGTTCAGTGCCATTTACAGTTAACTTTCCGGTATTTTGGAAAGTGTTAGTAGCATCTCTCTCGATTAAATTGTTGATATGATTTCTAAAATTGGTGATTTTAAATTGATTTCGTATGTTTATTTGGCCATTCAGTGAGATTTCATAAGTTTCAATTTTTTCTGGAATTAAATCAGGGTTCCCGATTATGGATGGATTGTTTATATTATAGAGCTCTGCAAAATTAGGTGCTCTAAAGGCCTTACCGTAAGCCGCACTAATATTGAAATCATCCATAAACTCCCAAGTGATGCTTGCGCGAGGATTTACCGACTTCCCAAAGTCACTATATCTATCGTACCGATAACCTGCGATTAACCTGAGCTGTTTTGTTATATCCCAAATATCTTGGAGGTAGAATGCACTAATGTCACGATTCTGGCTTGCATTCCAGTTTCCTGTATCAGAAATATCCATATAACTTGGAAGTGGTGCAAACGTATTCGGGTCAAAATTTGTAGAATGGGCAACATCAAATTGAGTTTGGTGTTCAAAATGAAAGCCTGTTAAGAGTTTGTTGTTGTCTGTAAGTTGATAATTGAGCTGAATTTCAGCACCTGTTTTTTGATTTTTGACTGTCGGGCTTCCGCGTAAACCTTCTGGCGTTATTTCCCAATAGTTTTTTGTTTCGAATTGATCTAGATATATTCTACTAGAGAGGCTTATTTGGGAACTGAGCTGGTTTTGATAGCTCAAATCTAAAAAGTATTCCGTGTAATCTTGAATAGATTCATCGTTTAAGGCATTTCCAATGCCAATAAAAGGACCTCTCCTGTGATCTATATATTTTCCATATAACTCGAAACCTTTCGATTGAATATTAAAACTGAAATCATATCTATCTTGCCAGTCATAGGTATAACCAGAATTTCCTACAGAGTCATTTTCAATATATTGATATGCACCATTTGATTCTAATATATTTAAATTCGCAGCAACTTTAATGTCGGACAACTCTTGCCCGTAATGTAAATTAAGCTTTCTAGTCGCGTCAGTCTCAGACCCTAAAGTGACTTCAAGTCCGCTGATATCATCAGCTGTTTCAGTAATGATGTTAATGACAGCAACAAATGCGTTTGCGCCGTATAGGGCAGAGCCCGGACCTCTAACGACTTCTATTTGTTTTATGTCAGCAATCGAAAAATTATTGTAAGTCCAAGTTGCTCCGCCATTTACTAGGTTATTGTTCACGGAGTGGCCATCAATCATGAATAGCACTTTTTCGCTATCAGAGGACAGTGTTCCTCTTACCTCAATCGCTGGAATGCCGATATACGTTTCTTGTACACTAAAACCAGGCAACCTTTTAAGTGCATCCATAAGATTGCGTGCACCCATCCTTTTTAGGTCTTGCTTTGTAATAATGGATACGCTGGAACCACTTTTAGATACTTTCTCAAACGTCTTTGTTGCTGTAGATACAAACTGTTCTTCATGAATCCATTTAATTTCATCTTCTAAGGCGCTTAATGTTGTTTTATCAACACTGTCTTCGGCCTGTAATGGC
>CAXBKC010000469.1:0-3250 GCA_963975615.1 uncultured Oleiphilus sp. | reverse complement strand
AAGGTGCGTCAGATACTTAAATATTTACCGAATAACAATAGTGAACTTTCTCCGTTCCAGCCAACGTCTGACCCTGTTGACCGCAAAACATGGGATATCGACATTTTATTGAAAAAGGCCTTCAATAGCCCGACAGGTTTCAATACCCCCATTGATGTTACGATCATGATTCAGCAGCTATGTGACCACGGTGATTTTCTTGAAATTCAGGAAACCCGAGCACGTAATGCAGTGACAGCATTGGGCAGAATGGGCGGCCATGTCATCGGTTTTGTTGCCAATAATAGTGCCGTTGCATCTGGCCAAGTAGACATTGATGCGGCTTATAAAAATGCCCGTTTTATTCGTTTCTGTAATTTGTACAACATACCTATGATCTTTATGGAAGACACTACCGGTTTCTTGCCTGGGAAAGATCAAGAATCTAAAGGTATCGTTCAGGCCGGACGAGCAATGCTTGATTCAATCATTGATCTTCGTACTCCGCGCTTCTTGGTTATGATTCGAAATGCTTTCGGTGGCGCTTATGCCTCTTACAACTGTTATGCAACCGGTGCAGACTTTGTCGTCGCTTTACCCTCTACCCGTGCAGCGGTCATGGGCACAGCAGGTGTTGAGTTTGTTTATAAAGATGAGTTAAGAGCAATTCGTGCTGCTGTTAAAGCAGGTAAGCAAAATGCTGAATGGGCGAAGGTAGAAGAAGCTAAATTAGTGAAACAGTATGAAGATTTACTGATGAACCCTAATGAAGCCTTAAGTTTAGGTTCTATTTCGCAAATAACCATGCCACGAGATTTACGACAAATTCTGTGTAAAAACATGGATTTCCATTTAAGACACTATAAACCCGAACCGTTTACCAGCGTACAAAGGGAGTTTTACTAAGATGAGTAACGAACATTATCTACACAACCCGCTGGTTCATCAGGATCGTCAATTAGCTAAACATTCAAGCCCATGGGTTCAAAGTTTTGCGTGTTCAGACGTTCGCCCTCTAATTATTTGCCGAGGCCCCATCCGTAAAGAAGCGATGGATGTCTTTGAAGAAATGGGGATACATTTTTACGGTATCTTACTGTCTGAAAAAGATAGCATCGTTTATCAAAACGCTTTAGCACCCGAATTACGCCAGATCAAAGACCCTAAACGTGTTCATCGTGTACCTGACTATTCAGGCAATGATAAAGAAGAGCGTAATCAGCGTATCGCGCAGATTATTCGTATCGCCAAAGAAAACAATTACAACGCTATTTTCGCAGGCTATGGCTTCATGGCTGAAGATGAAAATATGGTGAGTGCGATGGAAAATGCGGGGCTCACATTTATTGGCCCTTGCTCTAGAACCGTTCACAAAGCTGGTTTAAAAGATGAAGCTAAGCGTACTGCACTTCAGGTTGGTGTCAGTGTTACACCGGGCATTAACAACTCTACCGCCATTACTATCATCAAAAAACACCCTGACGAGATAGCCCTACTTTCTTTAGTGAAAGCTGAAAAGCTTGAGCTGAATGAAACTGCATTTAATGACGCCGAAACAATTGAAGACAAAGCCGATGTTGTCTTGGAAGCAGGCTACAAAAAAGGCATTGACCTCTATACGACTGCTGAATTACAAGAAACAATTCGTGAGCAGGTCATTGAAATTGGCCAGCAATACCCTGAAAACCGTATTCGCCTAAAATGTATTGGCGGTGGCGGTGGTAAAGGTCAGCGAATTTTATCTAGCCCGGCAAGTTTTATTGGTGATGTTGAATCACGTCTTAGCCAAATGGCCGACCAAGCACCATCACTGGTTTTAGAAATACTGAATGAAGTAAAAGCCACAGGCCAAGGTGATAATAAAAACATTTTGGTGGAACTAAATATTGAAACCACGCGCCACCAAGAAATTCAGGTTATCGGAAATGGCGAATGGAGCCTAGCGTTAGGTGGTCGAGACTGCTCGCTTCAGATGCATGAGCAAAAATTACTCGAAGTATCGGTCACTACCGAAGATTTACAACAGGCTTTAACAGACTCACTTCATGGTGAGCGTGAACAAGAATCCAAGGTCTTAAGTCAGGATTTAAAAACGCTTCAAGCAATGGAAACTGAATCTGAGACTTTCGCTAAGGCGGTTGGCTTAGATAATGTATCCACATTCGAGTGTATTGTTGATCGCGACCAACATTTCTTTATGGAAATGAACACGCGCATTCAGGTTGAGCATCGAGTTACCGAACTCTGCTATGAACTAAAATTTGTGAACCCAGAGAGCCCGAAAGACTTCTTCATAATTCAGTCTTTAGTCGAAGCAATGGTTTTGCTTGCTGCACACGGTAAGCGCCTACCAAAGCCCGAACGAATACCTAGAAATTGCGCCTCGGTCGAAGCGCGTTTAAACGCCACCAACCAAGCACTTGCACCACATGCTGGCGGCCTAATCGAATATTGGTCTGATGCCGCAGAAGGTGAGATTCGTGATGACCAAGGCATTAGTTTGCATAACCCGGATACCGACGTATTTATGACCTACCATCTGGCAGGCGCGTACGACAGTAATATTGCGCTCTTGCTTACAGTCGGCACCAAACGCCTTGAAAGCTTTCAGAATATGGCCGAAATTTTACGCACGACCAAGCTGGAAGGTAAAGATCTCGAAACTAATCTAGCCTTCCATTATGGTTTGGTTAATTGGTTATTGGGTGAAACAGTCCACGCTCGACCGACCACTCAGTTTATTGTGCCTTATTTAACGGCTGTTGGAGCGCTTAAATGTGAATCACAACAGTTTGATTTAAAAGATGTATATAGCCAAATTTGCCAAGCCGAACTAGCTCAGCAAAAATCAGCTGACGCAAAAGCAGCATTGCAAAAAATACTACAGCGTAAGCAGTTATTATTAACACGCCCCGTTGAGTCTTTAATGCGAGAGCCTCATTTATTATCTGGCTGGTTAAGTCTTCACCAATCTGATTTCTCTCGTGATGGTAAGGCGAAGCTGAGCTGGACTCGTAACCCAATTAAGGTATTGGCTGAAACCTACCACTACTTAAATATGAATTATCGGCCAAATAATCACCGTAAATACCCTCCGGCGACTATGATTTGGGATCATGATCAGGCAATACTGTCCGACGCGCTTAGCTTCTATGAGAGCATTGAAGAAAACTTAGATAAACACAGCATTAAGGTGGATGACTTCGCAGCCTTAAATAAGTTTTTAGCGGATAAAGCGCCTGAATTTTTTGACAATGAAACATGGCTAACG